>CAUTKJ010000007.1:0-13289 GCA_963539185.1 uncultured Candidatus Saccharibacteria bacterium
GAATTCCCAGACCGTACAAAAATCGCTCTAATTCTGGGCTTTTTTTATCAGCAATCGCCGATATCAACTTTTGTGCAGAAATATCAGCAAACCGATCCAACTTCAACAAATCGTCTTTAGTAAGTGTGAAAATATCCGCCAAATCGCCGACCAAACCATTATCAATCAAAACTTCCACGTTCTTTTCGCCAAGCGTATCAATATCAAGCGCACCCTTAGACGCGAAATGCGCCAGAGCTCGCTTCAAAATCAGCGGGCCACTAGAACCTTTAACTCGATAAACAGCTTCACCTTCCGGTCGCACAAATTCCAACTCCGGGTATTGCCGTTTTAGCTCTGCTTTATAGTCAATTGGCTCAGAATCTGCGGGTCGTAATTCCTTCAAAACATTCTCAACTTGCGGAATAATATCGCCCGCTTTAAAAATCACCACAGTGTCGCCTCGTCGAATATCCAAACGCTCAATCTCATCGGCGTTATGCAAACTAGCGTGCTGCACCGTAGTTCCCGCCACCACCACTGGATCAAACACAGCCACCGGAGTAGCCGCGCCAGTTCGCCCAATAGAAATGACTATGTCCCGAACAATTGTCGTAGCTTCTTCGGCTGCATACTTATAAGCCACCGCCCCACGCGGATTTTTACCCACCATCCCGAGATTGTCGTATATCTCTCGATCGTTAATTTTAATAACCAGCCCGTCCGTATTAAACGGCAAGTCATGGCGTTTATCGCTCCATTCATCAACAAATTTCATCACGTCGGACAAATTATCGAAAACACTAGCCTGCTGATTGCGAGAAATCCCCAGCGCCGTCAAAGCTTCATAGGCAAAACTATTCGTCGGAACTTCCGAGCTATCATCGCGAATCACATCATATCCACGAAAATGCAACGGGCGCGCCGCCACCAGCGCAGGATCTAATTGACGAATTGTCCCCGCAGCCAAATTGCGCGGATTAGCAAATGTAGGCAGTCCTAGAGATTTCTGCTTTTTATTAAGCTCCTCAAAATCTCGTTTCAACATGACAATTTCGCCACGAATCTCTGTCCGACCGCGCAAAAAATTTTCAAAACCCGCCGCTTCACGCAGACGAAGCGGTACGTTTTTAATAGTCCGAACATTATTCGTTACATCTTCGCCAACAAAACTATCGCCGCGTGTCACAGCCTGTGACAATACACCATCAACATAAATCAACGCGCACGCCAAGCCATCCATTTTTATATCCGTAAAAAATTCATGTCGCTGACCCGGTATCAATTTATCAGTTCGCTCAATCCACGCCTCAACTTCACTTTTATCGAAAACGTCATTCAAACTGACCATTCGGCGCGCGTGCTCGACTTTTTGAAAACCGTCAAGCAACTTATTTCCAACTCGCTGCGTAGGACTATCAATAGTGATCAGTTCCGGATGATCCGATTCAATCTTCTTCAGCTCATCCATCAGGCTGTCATAAACCGCATCACTCACGCTTGGCTTATCTAAGGTGTAATATTCGTAGCTATAACGATTTAACAGGTCTTTAATTTCGTCAATTCTTGGTTTTTTTGGTGTCACTTTCAACCACCTTTCTGTAGAACAAATAGACATACACAGAAATCATAATTATAGTTACGTAAAGTAAAATCAGACCAGTTGTCGGGACAATTGGTAGCCAATCAATACCACTAATCCATCCCTTAAGCGCGCCGTCAAGCAGAATCACCGGAATCAGAACTACCGCCCACAAAAGCACAGACAAAACAACAGCCCACGCAAATCTCAGCAAAATCCTTAGCCTTCGCCCCGTCACAATATCGCCCGACAAACGCAGCGCGTGAAACGGATACATTCCTGGCAGTGTTATAATAATCATCGCAAAAACCGTAGAAGTTGCCCAATAGACGGACATTGCTACTATCAGAATCGCCGCACCGCCAGCCGCCATCAGAATCGGCGTTTGGTTTAACACTCCCGAAGCATTAAGCGCGCTATAAATAATCACCGCCACTGCCGCCGGCACCATTTGAATCAAGAAAACCCCGATGACAATTATCAGCGCAATTATAGGCGATCCAGAACTGTATAAACCGTCGCGCATTTTCGGTTTTTTACCAATTAAAATAGCTCGCGTCAACCAAACGGATGACAACCAAGTTAATAGTCCCAGAAAAATTCCCGCTGCTTGCTGCACATTTCCACCAGCCGTTCCACTGCCAGAAATATAGCTAACTGCAACGCCAGAAAATAGGCTAATTGTTGTATAAATTCCGCCGAATCCATTTGACTCAGCCTGGTTCATCACATCTTTAAGTTGTTGGTATGTATCTTGTGACATGACGCTGGCTAAAGCAAACGTCAATATTGACATAACGACGATTAACGCCAAAAAAGTCTTCTTATTTCGCCACACTAGACGGCAAGCTTCGCTAGTCAGCGACCAATATCCTGGAATTTTAAGATCTCGTTGGTAATCTCGTCGCTTAGTTAGCCGAAAACTACGATGAGGTCGACGCTGCAGAAAATTACGCCGCTGCTGATTTAATTTACTAAAGTCACGTTTAATACCAGGCCATACACCTTTTTTATGATCAGCATTTGACTTCTTAGGATTCTTGACTACTCGTTTTTTGGAGGTTTTCGTTGCCATAATTACATCTTTGTTGCGTTATTTCTCAACCTTGCAATTCTGTCTTCTAGTGGTGGATGAGTACTAAATAGTTTCGAGAAAAATCCGGGTTTCAAAGGATTATTCATGAACAAATTGGCGGTAGAAGAACTTTGTTTTTGCATTGGTCTGCCGTATTGACGCAATTTTTCCAGCGCGCTTGCTAACCCTTCAGTGTCTCGCGTCAATAGCACACCCGAAGCATCCGCCAGATATTCACGCTGCCTACTGACTGCCAACTGGGTTATCGTTGCCAAAAGCGGCGCCAATATAACCACGATCAGCCCGAGAGCGTAGATGATAGGATTAACATCTCTGTCGCGGTCGTCACTATAAAACATCATTCTAAGCGCCAAATCTGCAAACAGTCCAATTGCGCTAACCAAACCAAAAGCAATCATACTCACGCGAATGTCGTAATTTCGCACGTGGCTCATTTCATGCGCCATAACAGCCTCCAGCTCACGCTTGTCCATAATATCTAAAAGCCCAGTGGTTGCACCAACAATAGCATGATTCGGGTCGCGACCAGTCGCAAAAGCATTCGGAGCTGGATCATTAATGATATAAACTTTCGGCATCGGCATACCAGAAGCGATAGACAAATTTTCCACCACTCGCCAAAGCTCAGGAGCGTCATTTTTACTAATTTCCTGAGCGCCAGTCATCATCATAGCCAACTTGCCAGCTATAAAATATTGCAACCAAGCATATAAAATTGCACATATAAAAATGATGAGAGCTAGCGAATAGCTATCAGTTGCCACGCCGATAAACAGACCAATAATTCCAATAATTATCACAAACACAGACATAATTAATATTGTGTTGCGTTTGTTTTGAGAAACTGCATTGTACATACGTTAATTATATCAAAAATCGCCCGCTAAAAATAGACGAGCGATTTTCATTTCAGGGTTCTATTAGAACTTTACTTCAACTGGATTTTCGACGCTTGCACGGTCCTCAACGTCGAAGAATTCCTTAGCTTGGAATCCAAACATTCCCGCGATAATGTTCGTTGGGAAAGTCTGAATCTTCGTATTTAAGTCACGAACGCCACCGTTGTAGAATCGGCGAGCTGCTTGGATTTTATCCTCAGTGTCAACCAATTCTTGTTGCAATTGCAAGAAGTTCTGGTTTGCTTTCAATTCTGGGTAAGCCTCAGATACAGCAAATAAGCTCTTCAAAGCGCCTTCCAAAGCATTTTCAGCCTTAGCGGTTTCAGCCACGCTACCAGCATTCATAATTGCTGAGCGAGCTTCTGCGACCTTCTCAAACACTTCTTTTTCGTGTGTAGCGTAGCCTTTTACTGAGTTGACCAAATTTGGAATCAAATCAGTTCGGCGCTTTAACTGAACAGTAATGTCGCTCCATGCTTCTTCTACGCGGTTGCGTAGCACTACTAAACCATTGTACGCACCGATTACAACTCCTACGAGTACTAATAAAACTACCACTGTAACAATAAGTACAATTACCAATGGACTCATTTCTTATTTTATCCCTTTCTTATTCGATCTTATTTTCTTTATGAATTTGGTGCGCAAGGCGGGAATCGAACCCGCACGACTTTTGGTCAAGGGATTTTAAGTCCCTCGCGTCTACCAATTCCGCCACTCGCGCTTATTTATATACAATCCAGACACCTACGCGTCAGACTGTTTATATTATACTATATTCGCCAAGTAAATTATACAATTTCGCAAAATAAAAAATAGCCCAATACTCAGGACTATTTATCAAAAATTGGAGGCACGTACGAGAGTCGAACTCGTCTAAAAGGTTTTGCAGACCTCTGCGTAACCGCTCCGCCAACGCGCCACCGCTTTTATTATATCAGATTTTATAAAACATATCACAAACAATTCGTCCAATAATTGCAATATATTTGGTGCGAGCGAGAAGACTTGAACTTCCACGAGCGCAATGCTCACTAGCCCCTCAAGCTAGCGCGTCTACCAATTCCGCCACGCCCGCATAACCACTTACCATTATACCCGATTACGGGGTTTTGTAAACGGATTTTTTCTCTGTTGCCCAATATTGAACATCGACATAGCGATCGACGGGATTGACAACTTCAGTGCTTGCGTCGAGAGCCTTAACGTTCCGGATATGGATATAGTCAAACTTTGGCTGATATAAGGCAATCGCTGGAGCGTCCGCTTGCCAAATAGCGGTGAACTTCGCATAGCGATCAGCGCGTTGCTTCGCCGAGATTTTAGATCGACCGCTTTCCAGAGCATCGTCCGCTATCGCATTATTGTAATTGGAGAAATTCAAACCATTGTTGGTTGCCTGCGAAGAATGCCAATAGGCGTAAACATCAGGGTCGCCGCCCAAGGAGAGTTCATAAACCAGCACGTCAAAATTGCGCGGCTGCAAAACTGTCTGAAGGATATTTTGAGTGGCGTCGTTCGGATCAACAACTTTAATATCCGATTCTATATTCAGCTCGTCATACCAAACTTGAGCCAAGTACCTGGCGACCTTTTCGTAATTGCTATTCTTCAAAACAACCACGTTGAGTTTTAATTTATCATTTCCCTTCTGGCGAACATTATTTACATTCTTCCAGCCCTCAGCGTCGAGTAAAGATTTCGCTTTTTTAATATCATAGCTAGAAGAATTTGAGCTCTTTCCTAGGAATTTGTTGAGCGTTGGACCAGATAATTCCTCTGTAGACAATGACAAAGATTGGCGCAGCTTGGATGTGTCGACACTGAGCGACAAAGCTTGACGAACTGCTTTTGATCGCAAGAACTGACTATTGTTATTAAATAACACGTAAACTCCGTTATTCAAAGAATGCGCTTCTGCGGCATACATAGATTTTACCTCGGCAGATTGATCGTTATAAATCAATTCTGGAGTTCCTGTAATTTCTCGCGTACGCAAACTTTTCGCAATATCATCCTGCGTCGGATACGCGTACAACTGGAATCGCTCCAACTTAGGCGTGCTGCCATAATAATTGCTATTCGACTGCAAATATAGCACTTTTTTACTGCCATCGCTCGTTACGTTCTGTAGCAATCTAAAGGCAAACGGACCGCTGGATATAGGCGATTTATTAAAATCATGTTCACGTAAATTCGACGGTTTAACATCTTTTAATATATGCTTAGGAATAATCGGGAATGTCAAAGCGTGGACAAACGGCGAATATGACGACGGCAAGATAAACTTCACCGAATCATCAGACACCTTCTCGAATTTTATAGATTTCCAGCCAGATATCTCAGCTCCAACTTCTGGATTCGCCAATAGCTTCAACGTAAAAATTACATCGTCCGCCGTTAGATCTTGTCCGTCCGACCACTTCAAACCCTTTTTCAGCTTAACTGTATATTCAGTTTCTTTATCGTTCACACTGACGCCATCCGCCATGTCAGCCTTTATATTGCCCGTTGAGTCATATCGGTACAAACTTGAAAATAGCAACTTTGCGGCGGATTTTTCAGCATTAGTTTTTGCGAAAATCGGATTTAAATTTTCCAAAGGACCCAGCACGCCCTCAGAATATGATCCGCCAGAAGTGTACGCCATTGTCGTGAAAGAATTGCGAGAAATATGCCACTGCACCGCGCTGGCGCCAATCATCACCAATACTAGGATAATCCAGACAGAAACCCGACGTCGCACATTAGACAAACGATCCAACCTGGATGTCACGAATTTATGCGCATGACGCAAACTTCCCTTTTCAATCTTGCGCAGACGCTTATTGACATCTTTACTGGAAACTTTTAGCCGCGCAAAACGATTCCATGACGAATTATCCGAGCTCAAATCTATTCTCCTATTTTTGCAATCCCGGCAAAATCATACTTGCCAAAATCGATAGCACAAAAATCACCGCAAAAACAATAGTTACGTCAAACAAGTTTTTATCAAATCCGCGACGAGTAGTGAATAGTTCCCCAGATGAGCCAAATCCTGCACCCAAACTTGCGCCTCGTTGCTGCAACAAAATTGCAATAATCATCAGTACGGCAGATCCAAGCGTCACGTACGGTAAAATTGTATCAATTGACATATTACTCCTTTTCTTCCCGCTGCAAAACCAGCGCGCTACTTATAATATAGTTTACCAAACTCAATATAATCCCGGCAATAATTGAATGCGCAAAAGTCATAGAAATTCCTGGCGCCAAAGCTAATGAGATATAAACCATAAAGCCGTTCACAATTAAGGTAAACAGCCCTAATGTCAATAGAATTGCTGGCAGGGCTAGAATTGTAACAATTGGTTTCAATACGCTATTCACTACCGAAAATATCAGACCAGCCATCATAAACGTCCACGCAGAAGTTGCGCCCGGAGTTTCATTTCCAAGCAGCCGTACCGCAACCCAAATACCTACCGAGTTAAGAATTAGCCGAATCAAAAACGTCGCAAATTGTCTTTTCATTAGTCTTATTATATATAATTTATGCTTTATTGTCGATTGGTCGCCCAAACTTAAGATAAGTGCTTAATCAAATTCGCCTTTTTCGAGCCAACTTCCGCCTGCAATTCCGTATAATCCGCCTCGATAATTTTTTTCACACTACCAAACTTCTTCAACAATTTCGCGCGTGTTTTTGGGCCAATCCCCGGAATTTCTTCCAGTTGGTTTTTCGTCTGATTTTGACGTTTCAACGCTGTATGATAGCTCACAGCAAATCGGTGTGACTCGTCACGAATCCGCTGGAAAAGCTTGACGATATCTGTCGTCGCAATAGAACTTTTTGTAAAATTGTCCCGGCTGGAATCATTATCAATAACAGAGCCTCGTAAATTCTTTGAATGCGAGCCGGCGTTGCGCTGAGCGGGATGCAAATTTACCACATACACATCATTGTCTTCGTAAATAGCGATGTCCTGATGAATAGATTTTTGCAGTTCCTCGATATATGACATGTCAATTTGTGAGCCAGTTTTATGAATAATAATTTCTTCCTCGCGTTTGGCGATGCTAATAATCGGCAATTTTATTCCGCGCTCATCCCTTGCCTTAATCGCCGCCGAAAGTTGACCTTTTCCGCCGTCAATCAACAACAAATCCGGACGACCCCAACTTTTGATATTTCGCTCGCCAAGCCGCCTAAAAATCACCTCATACATATTTCCAGTATCGTCGTTTTTTTCGCTCACCTTAAATTTGCGATATTCCGCACGATCGCTCGTGCCATTCGTAAAGACCACCATACTCGCCACAACTTGACGTCCGCTCATATGCGAAATATCATAACCCTCAATTCGCACTGGAATATTTCTCAAGCCAAGTAGTTTTGCTAAATCAGCCAGAGCCTTGTCTTTTGAAATATCCAAAAACTCCTTATCGCCAAACATAACGCGTCGCTGAAGCTCCTGCATGGCATGCAACTTATTTCTCAGGCTTGCCGCCCGCTCAAAATCATGAAGCCCCGCAGCCGTTTTCATATCACGCTCCAGCTCCACAGCAATAGCCTTGCGATTTCCCTTAATATAACTTATCAATTTACGCAAACTAGCTTTATAAGCGTCCGAGCCATCACTTATCTTCGGGCTTAAGCCCAAATCCTCATCCAACTTTGATTGCCTAGGGCGTCTTTGGTGAGTAAGATATGGAAAAATTCGCCTCAAATAGCGTAATGCCTTTTTTAACGCAAAACCATTGTAAAATGGACCAAGATAATCCGCACCATCATCGGCAGGATTCCGCGTAAAACTGACCGTCGGCCAATCGCTTTTCATATCAATCCGAACATACATCTGAGACTTATCGTCGCGCAACAGAACATTGTATCGCGGCATATAACGCTTGATCATCTCACTTTCCAAAAATAGCGCATCAACCTCACTCTCAGTTTCAATCCAATCAGTATCAAAAATCTCCGCCACCAGCGCCATAGTTTTATTATCTCGCCCGCGCGAATCTTGAAAATACTGACGTACACGATTCTTAAGAACCGCTGCCTTACCAACATAAATTACCTCGCCGCTCGCCGACTTATGAAAATAAACACCGGGCGTTCGCGGCAAAGTTTTTAGCTTGGCTTGCAATGCTTGATTCATTAAATATATTACAATCTAAATACGCCAATTATGCAAGCGTTCTTCTAACGATTGACTAATCTTCCAGCCACTTTTTGAGAACTATCGCCTGATTATGTTCCGTATCCTTGGCGCCATATAACAGTGTAACTGCAGATTGTTTGTTCCAATTGTTCTTCGCCTCGGCAGCCGCAGGATTACCATCCAGTTCCTTCACATAACGGCGAGAAAATTCCGGGAATTTTTCCGGATCATGATTAAACCATTTGCGTAATTCATCGGTCGGGGCAATTTCTTTATTCCACTCATCTAATGCGGCTCGTTCTTTGCTAATTCCTCGCGGCCACAATCGATCGACCAGCACACGATAACTACCGTCTGACGCGGTCGACTCATAAATCCGTTCAATTTTATACTTTGTCATAATTTCATATAACTACAAATCATTGATCAGATCAATAAAAAGCGAAAGTTAACCATTCTCCAATACTTATTCGACACTACGTAAATATTCCTCCAAAAACTCACTCCAGTCGGACGCATTCTTCTCGCGGAAATAGGCGCGAAGAAAATCAACCATAATTTGATGACGATTCTCCGCTTCTATTCGTCCTGGTTCAGTCAACATCAAACCTTTCAATTTCAGCAGTTTCTCAAAGAAGTGATTGATAAATCCGTCAGTATCATGCGTATTGCCATCAGCGTTATATTCGTGCGCCGCCAGATTGACATTCGGCCAAACTTTAGGATCAAAAATCCGCCCACCATGATGACAAGCATAAACCAACGCCCGCTCAATGCCAACCGCACCAATAGCATCACACATATCAGCGTCAGACGCCAATTTCCCCGCCAGCCGCTGCGGCTTCTTGCCGTTCAGCCGTTTGCTATAACCAATCGCCGCAATATTTTCCAGCACAACCTGACTTAAATCATCAGCTATTTCTGCCTGCGCCATAATATTTACCGCGTTAGTCAATTTTTCCGCCTGCGTTTTACCGACTAATTTATAATCATCAACATCATGCAGCCAAGCCGTCAATAGCACTTCTTGCAGATTCACTGATTCGCTGCATTCGTTAGCAAAACGCTCTGCCAACAACGCTACTCGCTCGACATGATCATCAGCATGCCCCGAAGTATCACCGCCCAGTAACTGCCGAACTTTAGTCTTTACTATTTCAAGCTGGGCAATTTGTTGATCGTTCATACTCATATTATACATAAACAGCGTCGCCTACTGGCGTTTACTAACATACAAAGCGCAGTATTCTTTAGGAAGATAGTCCATATTAAATTAATGTATTACAACAACGATTCCCTAACTATAGATTGTAAAACCGGCACAACATCTATTTCAAACCATGGATTACGCTTACGCCAGCCAATGTTAAGCGGCGATGGATGAACCAACGGAAAATAATCCGGTAAATATGCGTCGAAATTAGATACAGTTGCCGTTAAGTTACGTTCAACGCGATGGTTCAAATAGTATTTCTGAGCATAAGACCCAACCAATATAATCAGTCGCACATTCGGCATTTGAGCCAACAAACGCGGATGCCATTTTCTAGCAAAGTCCAGACGTGGCGGCAAATCCACAAGCCTCATATGTGGAAATATATTTATTCTCAATTATTTCTAAATTCTTTTAACATTTTATTTAAAACTAATGCATTTTCATATTCTTCAATTAACATCTTAGAGATTTTATTTCTGATCGCTTTCTTATGACATAAAAATTCCTCCTGATTAGTTTTTCTTAATCATAATCAGGAGGTTTCTATACACAGAATTTTACACAGTCTCAAATATCTAGTACTTCTACTATCTCTTCTCTTTTTTCTTTCATTATAATTTTTTTGATTACTTCTTCATCTAAGTATTTTGAGAAATCATCCAATTCAGATGTTACTTCAAATATTATATTATGATTTTTATCGCTTAAATCAAAACTCGAGTCATATTTTGTTTTATCTGACCAATAATTCCAATTTATATCTGCCCTTTCATAATATACATAATTTCTTTTTGGAGTTACAAACACTCTTTTATTAATGAGTTTTTCTCCATCTTCTGCTTTAAACATTTCAGAATATAATTTTATTCCTTTGAATACTTTATAATCACTAATAGTATCATTTGAAACATTTAATATAATATCTTCATACTTCATAAAATACCTTCTTATGTTAATCAATTTTACTATATTATCAACACTGATAAAGTAAATTAATTGTTACTTTTCTCAATAATATCAAATATATTCTCCGTATTACAATTATGTCATAAAGCGTTAGTTAGTAAAGTGTATTCTTCAGGAAGATAATTCATATTAAGCCACCGGGCTTCCATTATTTCAAAGTTGCATTTTATGTCATAATCAGACGCGTGCGCCGCAAAAACTCGAACTGAAAATTTAGCATATGATTCATGAGAATTAGCTTTTCCGAGATATCGCAGATTATGTATCTTTAATCCAACCTCTTCCAAGGTTTCTCTAACGGCAGCCTGTTCATAACTCTCATTATGCTTCACCCCGCCTCCCGGTAGAACCCACTCTTGACGACTAAAGCGACCTCTAACTAATAAAATCTTACCATCATCACGATAAACAATCACCCGTACACGGTCCTTCTGCGGTACAATCCTAAAAACTAGCGATATGACACATGCAACCCCACGAAAAATTGCCCGCACGAATGAGCTGAACATCTCGCCAGCTATCGATCCTTTGTGAGACATAATTAGTAGAGACTTTCTCCTTTGGCGACAGTTTATTCTGTAGTTACACCATCAAAATCTTCTTCGTTAGCCTCCGCTTCTTCACGCGTTGCCCGAACAATTCCATCTTTATGATGTGCTGGACTATAAATAGTATAAAGCTTAAGTGGCTCCTCGCCGATATTTATCACATTATGCTCAGCTCCCGCCGGCACAATAATCGCACTACCGTCGGAAACAGCGTATTCATTGCCATCAATCAAAACCTTACCTTCACCAGACTCAAATCTGAAAAATTGATCATTCTCCTCGTGAATCTCCGAACCAATTTCCCCGCCAACGGGCAGACTCATCAATACTAATTGGCAATGCTTCGCAGTATATAGAACTTGACGAAAATTATTATTTTCCAGTGTTAATTCTTCTATATTTCCACTAAAACCCTTCACAAAAATCCCCTTTACTTCTTTATTTCGCAGCTTTTTCCAGAGCGTCAATCAACGTCTGCTTCGGCTTCATGCCAATCATTTCAGCAACTTCCTCGCCGCCAACAAAAATCTTCATATTTGGAATTCCCTGCACGCGATATTCCATAGCCAATTGCGCATTTTCCTGACTTGCTTCAGTATCAACTTTAACAATATCGAACTCTGTTTCTTCAGCAATTTGATGCAAAAGCGGAGCCATTGCACGACATGGCGGACACCACGGCGCCCAAAAATCAACTAGTACAGGACCGTCGCTTTTTAGCACCTTATCTTCAAATTCTTGCTTTGTTGTAATTTCATATAGAGCCATTATTTCCTCCTTTTCTGGCATTTTTTACAAACTCCCGTCACAACCAACGGGCCGTCAATATAACAATCGCTAATTTCATGCGCAATTTGCTCTCTCATCTCATCGGCAATTTTAATATCCATCAAACCATCGCAGTCACTACACACAAAATGATCGTGATCGTCCTTACGAATATCGTATCGCAAGCAACCCTTTTTAGTCGATGGCGCCAAACCAATCATCCCGTCGCCACACAGGCGTTGAGTTATTCGATGCACCGTCGTGTCGCTGACTTCAGGATGAATGTTTCTCAATTCCTGAGCAATTTCCGCATTCGTCGCGTGATGTTTGCTCTTTAAAATCGCCATCACATCATTCGTGTATTTTGTCGATCGCCTAACAATTTGCGTCATATTCCTATTGTAAAGTATTTACAATAAATAAACAAGGACTTTATTCCACAAATTGACTTATATCTATATATTCCATATAATAATAAAAGTCTATGAACTCCCGATGGCGGGTTCCTCTAATCTATAATTTTGAATAATTAAGAACACTCAGTTTTCTGCGCAGTTTATAAATATTAATTTATTATCGAAAGGAATTGATTTGAAAAACAAACCGAACAGCAAAGAAATATTTCGTCTATTTTGGAAGACGTCAGAGCCATACAAACACCGCCGAAACTTGGCAATATTTTTTGCAATGCTGACTCTCGTGGTTACCATTTTTGTCGGCCCACTCATAATTGCTCAGCTTCTTAGTATTGTCCAGCATAACCAACTGCACGACGCAAAAAATCTATGGACACTAATTGCTTTATATAGCGTCAGTGGATTATGGTCTAGCGTCATCGGCTGGCGATTAGTTTTATATCTCGCCTGGACATTCGAAACCGCCATGCAGCGAGATTTGTACGCTCAATGCTTCAGCAAACTGACAAACCAAACATTATTCTTCCACTCAAATAAATTCGGCGGGTCGCTCGTTAGCCAAACAAATAAATTAGTCGGCGCGGTAGAAAGTTTTTGGGATACGATAATTTGGTCAATTTTGCCACTAGTTGTTTCACTGGTCGGTTCAATAATTGTCCTATCAACCCTTCT
>CAUTKJ010000008.1:0-11884 GCA_963539185.1 uncultured Candidatus Saccharibacteria bacterium
CAATCTGTTTTTTAGCCTTAGCAACCACCTCTTCAATGCGTGCAGGATGAATACGGCCATCCTTCATCAGCATCTCAAGACTCAATCGAGCGACTTGTCGGCGAACAGGGTCAAAACTCGACAAAATAATCATGCCAGGTGTATCGTCAACTAAAATATCGACGCCAGTTTCGCGCTGCAACGCCTGAATATTACGCCCCTCCTTACCAATAATTCGACCTTTCATCTCGTCATCAGTCAATTTGACAGCAGTCACCGTGCGTTCAGCAGTAACTTCACTACTCATTCTCTCCATCGCGGTCACTAGGATCATTTGCGCCCGCTCTTCAGCGTCATCCATTGCGTCATGTTGTAGTTTCGACACCAAACCGACCAAGTCTTGCTTAATGTCGCGCTCAGTCATCTGCATTAACTTGTCGGCAGCGTCTTTTTTCTTCAATCCAGCGATTTTTTCCAATTTCTCTTGTTGCCTGGAGCGGATGTCGCGAATTTCATTTTTAAGATTATCAACTTCATCCTCATGCGCGCGCAATTTTTCTGCTCGTCGATCAAGCTCCTCCAATTTATTGTCCAGAGTCTTCTCGCGATCCGCCAAACGATTTTCGGTCTTTTGCCATTCCTTGCGACGTTCATTTTCAATCTTAAGCGCCTCATCCTTAGCCTTTAGGACAATATCGCTCGCCTTAGTTTTTGCATCCGCCAGATCTCGCTCAATCTGATTTTTACCGTTAATTTGGCGAGTTCGCTGATATCCAACAAGACCAGCAGCACCCGCGCCAGCTCCAATAGCCGCGGCAATAATTACTTCTATCATTATCATTCCTTTCCGATCAGCCGCCCCTGAGTGTTCGTCTCAAGGAAAAATATCAACAGCCAATCAACTTCAAACTATCTAATTCGGCGAATCAAAAATCACAAACCGCCGTAATTTAATTATACACGGTTTTGACGGTTTGAGCGATAAAAATTATTTTCGTGGTGCAGTGATATTCGCAGCAGCACCGTACTCTGGCATAACAATTTTTTCATTCTCGCCAGAACGCAATTTATCCAAAGCCAAATCACGCCAATTGTCACCCATCGCACCAACAATAGGAATATTCAAACTGTTCGCCAAGGTATTCACAACCGTCAAACCAATTCTCAGCCCCGTAAAACTTCCTGGTCCTTTCATCACGCCAATGCCGCTTATCAGATGCAAATCGCCAGTCTTTTCTTCCAAAAATTTCAACAAATTCCGCGCTAACGTTCGCCCAGCTTCCCACTCAAAATCCTGACGATTTTCTCCATTGACTATTGTCAAAAAACATGTTGATGTTGAAGTGTCCAATAAAATTATCACGCCATATTCTCCTTTATTTTTCCCAAAAGTTCATCAGATTTTTTGCCGCCAGGATAAAATTCTACAAGCCGCCCTTCTTCGCCAATCGCAGTAATTTTTATCACTAACCGATCGTTCGGTAATGCATCGTCAACAGCGCCAGCCCATTCAACTACAACCACCGAATTAGAATCCGCCACTTCGCGAATCTCCTCACTCATAATTCCAGCATTTCCCAATCTATAAAAATCGTAATGCGCCAAACTCAGACCGCGAGGCGAATCGTACACGCGCGAAATCGTAAAAGTTGGACTCTGAACTGGCTCGTCAATCTCTAAAGCCTGCGCAATTCCCTTCGTCAATGTGGTTTTCCCCGCGCCAATATCACCGACCAATTCCAGAACTTCCCCGCCAGAAACAGCCCGACCAATTGCCGCGCCCAATTCTCGCATTTTCTCTTCACTAGAAATATTCACTCTTTTATTATACTATGCTAGCTTTTTTTTGGCGATGATAGTACAATAACCATAAGAGTTATGCGTGTTTCAGACCAGACAATTGAGAGTATTCTGAAACAAGGTGGGGTTGTTGATGAGCCGCAGCTTGCTGATTTGAAATTGATCGCTGAACGGTCGAAGCAAACATTGCAAGAAACCATTATTGAACAAAAAGTCATTTCTGAGGAAGATTTGACAAAGTTGATCGGCGATTATATCGGCGTGCCTTTCGTGCGAATTGAGCCAAAGGATATTCCCGAAGATGTATTGAAACGAATTCCTGAACATATCGCGCGCCAATATAATGTTGTGCTTTTTGAGAAAAACGAGGACGACAGCCTATCACTTGCGATGGAAGACCCAGACGACGTGCAGGCGTTGAACTTTATTCAGAAAGAAATTGGCTACAACACTAAGGTTTTCTTAGCGACAAAAAGCAACATTTTGGACTGTTTGGAAAATTATCGCGGTAATATCAATGCCGAGCTTGACGAAGTTATTGCGGTACAAAAAGACGCTTCCGCCGAAGACCAAAACGTTAGCCAAGATGATTTTGCGGAAAATTCACCAATTGCCCAAACTGTTAATTTGTTGCTGGAATACGCCATAAAATCCAACGCTTCTGACATTCACATTGAGCCGCGCGAAGATTACGTTCAGGTTCGTTACCGAATTGACGGTGTTTTGAAGGAAGTTAACAAATTGCCACGAAACGTCCACGGCGCTTTGGTGAGCCGCATTAAAATTCTCTCCAATCTGAAAATTGACGAACGCCGCGTACCACAAGACGGCCGATTTAAGATAAAAGTTTCAGGAAAACAATACGCGCTTCGTGTTTCGACATTGCCAATTGCTGATGGCGAAAAAGTGGTCATGCGTATTTTGGACGAATCGAACCAGGCTGTTAAATTGGATCAGCTTGGCTATTGGGGTCTGTCGCTCGCAACCGTAAAAGACGCAATGGCTCAGCCGAACGGAATGATCCTGGTGACTGGACCAACTGGATCGGGAAAATCAACCAGCTTGTTCAGTATTCTGTCAGAGCTCAATACTCCAGATGTCAATATTTCCACAATTGAAGACCCAGTAGAATATAAAATCCCAGGAGTCAATCAAACTCAGACCAACGCCAAGGCCGGGATGACTTTCGCTTCAGGGCTAAGGGCGCTACTTCGCCAAGACCCAAATATCATCATGGTCGGAGAAATCCGCGACGGCGAAACCGCAAACCTTGGCGTTCAAGCAGCACTGACCGGACACTTAGTGTTCTCTACTCTGCACACAAATAATGCTGCAACATGTTTGCCGCGTTTGCTAGACATGGGAATTGAACCATTCTTGATTGCTTCAACCGTGAAGGCGGTGATCGGACAGCGACTGGTTAGGCGCCTGTGCATGAATTGCCGCCAAGAATATACTCCAAACGAAGAAGAAATAAAATATATTGCCGAAATGTTTAAGATAAATACAGAGTCGATTAAAAAAATTCATAATCTCGAAGAGCAGGCTTTTGAGGATAAAATTGGTGGTGATACACCCATGGGGTCAACAGATTCAACAATCGGACGATTATGGCAACCGAATCCAGAAGGTTGCGACGAGTGCGGACATAACGGATTCAAGGGTCGCGTTGGCATTTACGAGGTTCTTGGCATATCCATTCCTATCCAAAAAATGATTACTGCCAACGCCACCAGCAACGATATTCAAGATCAAGCGATTTCCGAAGGCATGGTAACAATGCAGATGGACGGACTTATTAAATCACTGCGCGGGATCACCACCGTGGACGAAGTTTTGAGGGCAACAAGGGAGTAACATTATGCCAATTTTTGAATATTTGCTTGTCAATAAAAAGAAAGAGACTGTCTCTTCAACGATTGAAGCAGCCGACAAACTGTCTGCCATTAACAATTTGAGGTCACGCGGACAATTGATAAAAATTGAAGAAAAAGGCGCAAAAAAAGAGCTTAGTTTTTCTTTCGGCAAGAAAAAGAAAGGCGCCAAAACTGAAGAATTGGTGATGTTTACTCGCCAATTAAGCGCCATGGTTTCAGCTGGCGTCCCTATTCTTCGCTCCCTTAACTCTATGGCAAAACACGCCGAAAGTGCTAATTTCCGAGACACGATCAACGCCGTTATTAAAGATATTGAAGGCGGCATGTCTTTCGCGGATGCCCTGAGCAAACATCCAGAGACCTTCAATGATATTTATGTAAACATGGTTGCTGCGGGTGAAACCGGAGGTATTTTGGACGATATCTTAAAACGTCTAGCTTTACAACAAGAAAAAAACTCATCTATGAAGAAAAAAATTAAAGGCGCCATGACATATCCGATTGTCCTTTTAATCATTACGATCATCGCCTTCTTTATCCTGATGATCTTCATTATTCCGGTCATCGGTAAAACCATCAAAGATATGGGCGGACCTGACGCCAAATTGCCACTTCTTACTGAGATTATGCTCGGAATTAGCGATTTCGTAGTGTCGTTTTGGTATATAATTATTCCAATATTTGCCGGAAGCATTTGGCTATTGATTCGCTACATTAAAACCCCAAAAGGTCGCGTAAAATTTCACAATATCATCATCAAAGTTCCAGCTGTCGGTCCAATTGTTAAAAAGGTGGCAATCGCCCGCTTTACCCGTACCTTCTCTGCTCTTATCGGTGCAGGTGTAGCTGTACTCGAAGCGCTGGATGTAACTTCACGTGCCGTCGGAAATGTCGCCTACGAAAAATCTCTTAAAGAAGCCACCAGGCGAGTCCAAAACGGTGAAGTTTTATCAAAAATTATCGCAGAGCAGGACAATTTATATCCACCAATCGTAGCACAGATGTTGTCTGTCGGTGAAGAAACCGGCCAAACCGACAAAGTTCTAGTTAAAGTCGCCGACTTTTATGAAGAGGAAGTCGATACGGCAATTGATGGAGTGAGCTCTATTATTGAGCCAGTGATGATTGTTGCAATGGGTGTCGTTATTGCTCTGGTGGCGGTCAGTGTTATGGGTCCAATTACAAGTATGGCGGGTCAAGTTAAGGAATAATAGTTTTTCAAAAAAGCTTATGCTATAATACCGATATATAGGTGGGAAAATAATAACGTGTCGAGCATATTTTATAGAAAAAAACCAATTATCGGCCTAGATATCAGCCGAACAAGCATAAAAGTAATGTCGATTGATAGAAATCGGATGCTGGTTCATGGATATGGATCGATCAACCTCGATTCTCAAAAAAGCGACGGAAATTCCGCAGACAACACTGAATATTTGGCGCAGAATATCAAAACGTTATTGAAGAAAAACGTCGTAGGACAAATTAACAGCAATCGCGTAGCGCTGGGCATACCAACCAACCGAACATTCTCACGAACATTTAGCCTGCCCGTGAAAGAAGAAAGCAATATTCGCAGTGCGGTAAATTTGGAAGCCGAACAATACATTCCAGCTCCGTTAGATTCTCTTTATTTGGACTATCGAATTATCAATCGCACGAAAGATGAGCTTAGTGTTCTGATGTGTGCCGCACCGAAGAAAATGATCGACAGCATGTTAGACGCCACAAAACAATGCGGCCTGGAAGTTGCAATAATTGAGCCGAATATCAGCGCAATCGCTAGACTTCTGAAGCGCACAGAAGAAGGGATGCTCCCTACTGTTATCGTCGACATAGGCACATCAACTACAGATATCGCGATTCTAGATTCCGATATACGTGTGACGGGCGGCTTAAATGTTGGCGGCTATTCACTCACCTTAAATTTAGCTAAAAAAATGAATGTACCAATTGAAACAGCTCATCAATTTAAGGTATTAAACGGATTAAATCCCGGCCCAAGGCAAGCCAGAATCGCAGGAGCCTTGCGTCCAAGTTTGGAAAAAATGACCAACGAAGTTAAGCGCGTTATGCGATATTACACAGACCGCTTCCCTGATGAGAAAAAAATTGAACAAGTTCTCATCGTTGGCGGCGGCGGTAATTTGCCAGGAATTGGTGATTTTTTCACAAACGAGCTATTAATGCCAGCGCGCGTGGCAAGTCCGTGGCAAATGCTGAATTTCGATGGACTAGAACAGCCTGCAAAGCAGCTTCGCTCTCAGTTATCACCAGTTGCGGGACTAGCCTTAATCAAGCAGGAGGATATTTATGATTAACCTTCTCCCTCCTCAAGAAAAAAAGCAAATCAGCGCCGGACGAGTAAATGTCATCTTAAGACGATATTGCATCATATCATTAATATTTGCAGGTTTACTATTCTTAACTATTGGCGGATTTTATCTGTTCTTAGAAAATAGCCGCACCTCAGCTCAAGCTAATATCGACGAAGGAAATGCTAAGCTTGCTCAATATCAATCGACGCAAAAAGAAGTTAGCGAGTTCAAGAAAGACCTCGACTCAGCTAAGGCGATCATTAGCAACGAGGCCCATTACTCTACAATTATTCCAAAAATTGCACAGTACATCCCATCAGGCATGATTTTGGATTCTCTGGCACTAGACACTTCAGCGTTAGATAAACCATTGTCATTAACAGCTCTCGGAAAGAATAAGGATGACGCTATTCGAATAAAAACTAGTTTAGAAAAATCAGAGATATTTAGCGACGTTCACTTGGAGACTGTTGTTTATAGCGGCGGCAACCAATCGTCAGACAAACCTGCAGATTATCCAATTACTATAACAATTAGCGTTACACCAAAGCCAGAGGTCTTAAAACAATGAAAAAAGCTCTAAATGCCAGCATTGCGCGAATCATCTTGTCGTTATTATTGCTCATAATATTATCAGCAATGGTAGGGCTGGTTATTTTCGCCTACTCATTCCTAAGCAAAACATCAGAAGAAGTCGGAAAAATGCAGACCGAAGCAACTGCAGTTGACGCAAAAATACAAAGTTTGCTCGCGTCAAAATCTCAGCTCGACCGTAATTCCGACACAGTTAAAAAAGCAAAGAATATCGTCTCAGAATCGAAACTTTATCAATACCAGAATCAGATTATTCAGGATTTAAACACCTACGCCGACCGCGCCGGCATTCCGATTAAATCTTTCTCTTTCCAAAACGAGCCAACAACCTCTACTAAGACAGCGACATCCAGTAAGCAAACATCCGCCAGCCCCGCTGGAGTGAAAAGTACTTTCGTATCAATTCAATTGGGAGATCATATAGATTACACGAAATTCCTACATTTCCTTAGTCTTATTGAAAAAAATGTCACTCGAATGCAGCTTTCAGGCGTGTCAATCTCCAGAGGCGCAAATAATCATGAAATATCAATCCAATCACTTGAAGTAAAGGTTTATACACGATGAGTCCATCAATATCAGAACAGCTCGAGCCAATCGTAAAATCACTGTCCAAATTCCTGTGGCGATTTCATGTGATAATATATAGCGTTGTTGTAATTGGAGGCGTAGCAATTGCGATATTTCTTTTAAGCGGACTTTTAGCAGTTCCTACCGAAGAGCCACAAACTACATCAATAAGTTTCGATAAAAAAACCATGCAAATTATTAAAGACTTTCGCCCTTCAACCTCAGCAAATGACTCATTTAGTCTGCCGGCTGGCCGCTCCAATCCGTTTGCCGAATAGAACACAACCGTTTATAATATAGTTATGCTTATATCCGCAGATCGCTTCCTTGATATTCCCGTCATGAGTCTTCAGACGGGCTCCGAACTGGCGCGAACATCGCGGGAAATTATCAATCCGAATAATCTATCTATAATCGCATATGAGCTCGAGGGGCGACTTTTGGATCAACATCCTAGTTTACTTCGTATTGACGATGTCAGAGAAATCGGTCCGCTCGGTATGATTATCGATTCAACCGATGAGATCATCGGAATTGATGATGTGATTACTATAAAAGAAATTTATGACATCAATTTTACATTAAAAGACAAGTTGGTTATTGATGAAAAAAATAAGAAAATCGGAAAAGTTATCGGATATACGTTGGCGGCTGGGAATTTTATTATACAACAGCTCCGAATTCGGCGACCGTTCTTGAAAAGTTTTGGCGACACAGAGTTACTTATTCATCGTTCTCAGATTATAAAAGTAACCGACGATAAAATAATTGTAAAATCAGCAACTATCTCGCACATAGCCGAAAAAACACCTATTCCGCAGATAAATTCATACGAAAATCCATTCCGCAAGCAGCCTCGTCCACAACCAGAATCTACAAAAGTTGATTAATCTTTTGGGTTTTCAAGAGCCTTCTTAATGTCGTCGTAAGAAAAACCCTGCCTAGCCAAATATTGCATAAACTTCTGTTGGTCGCTATATCGATAACGTTTTTTAGCAATAATCTTCCGTAATTCCTCGTCATCAGAGCGAATATTCTCTTTAACTAACAACTCAATTGTTGCATTATCAATTCCCTTTTGCGCTAACTCCAACTTCAAACGACGAATACTAGCGCCTTTTTTCATGAACCGTTGCTCAAACCAAAATCGAGCAAATTTTTCATCGTCCAAATATTTCTTCTCAATAAGACGGTCCAAGACGCGCTCAGCAATCTCCGGCTTTATTCCAGGACGTTCAATAATTTTTCCAGTTTTCGCTGAACGTCGACGAGTGGCTAGCGTTTTCCGACGCAGATAATCGCGCACTTCTTTGATGGCTCGCGGACGCATTAAACAGTACTCTATAGATCTAGCATACAACTTGCCAAATTGACTATCGTCTTCTAGTTTCGAAATTTCCTCTTCCGTATATTCGCGACCGATCTTAATGCCTAGTTCGCCGATCTGAAATACGTCCAAGCTAAAACGATATTTCCCGTCAACGCTTACATTGACGCGATTTTTATCACGAGTCTGAAGAGAAATATCGGTGATTTTCATAAAACTATTATAGCGCTAAAACTATGCGCTAGCTACCGGTGGACTATTCGACCACCTCAACCACTTTGCCATGCATGCCGTTATAGCAAGCAGCGGCACGCGGCTTAGTAATAACCGGCAGTTGGCGCGGAATGGCACTCATATCAACATCGCCAAGCGTACCAGCCTCGACGCACCCAATCGTAATGTGTGGGCGAAATCCATCGATATCCAGCCCCGGATGAATATCATCCAGCATTTCAAGCAACTTCCGGCGCACTTCAATCATCCAGGAGGTTTTCTGTACGCGCAACTCAACCCAAACACAGTTACCAGCTTCATCTGGCAAGAAGTTGACACCATCAAGTACCAGTTTATCTAGGGACGGCAACGCAGCGGCAGCTAACTTGAGACGCGGTATATCCTGCTCAGTTACATTAATCAGCGTTGCGTGTGGAATAAACTCACCGAAATCAAGATTCATTTTTTCCGACAGTTCTCGAAGGTAAGCAGTCTGCTCGTTATCAAAAATAAGATTAACTGACGCCATGTGGTGTTCGGCTGAATATCTGGACTCTACTGCTCGCATTACTTTTCCTCCTCCTTCACTTTATCACGCACTTTCTGATCAATTTCCGCCAGAACCTCAGGATTTTCCTTCAAATAAGTCTTCGTTTTATCGCGCCCCTGACCAATCGTTTCGCCGTTATATTTATAAAACGCACCCGACTTTTCAACTATACCGTGCGTTGCCGCCAAATCCAGAATATCGCCAGTTTTACTGATCCCCTCGTTGTACATGATGTCGAATTCAGCCACGCGGAACGGCGGTGCAATCTTATTTTTCACGACCTTAATTTTCGTGCGGTTACCAATAATATCATCACCAACTTTGATCTGACCAATTCGACGAATATCAATTCGCTGCGACGCATAAAATTTCAACGCATTACCGCCCGTTGTCGTTTCAGGATTGCCAAACATCACGCCAATTTTCATACGAATCTGATTGATAAAGATCACCGTGGCTTTTGATTTATTGATAATTCCCGTCAATTTACGTAGCGCCTGGCTCATTAATCGAGCCTGAAGACCCATATGAGAATCACCCATATCACCATCAATTTCAGCCTGTGGCGTCAAGGCAGCCACCGAGTCGACTATCACCAAATCCACCGCGTTCGAACGAACCAACGTTTCCGTAATTTCCAATGCTTGCTCGCCGTTATCTGGCTGAGAAACCAACAAATTTTCCGTGTCCACGCCCAGACGCTTAGCGTATGCTGGATCAAGCGCGTGCTCAGCATCAATAAACGCTGCCGTTCCACCCTGCTTCTGAATTTCTGCAATAGCGTGAAGCGTCAATGTCGTCTTACCTGAGCTTTCTGGACCATAGATTTCTATGATACGACCTTTTGGATATCCGCCACCGAGCGCCAAATCCAAACTCAAAGCACCAGAAGGAATTACTTCAACATCAACTTTATGAGCCTCGCCCAATTTCATAATTGATCCGTCGCCAAATTGCTTGGTGATTTGATCCATTGCTAGACCAAGTGCCTTAAGCTTACCTTCATCAATTTTTTTATCTGATGCCTGACTTGATTTTTCTGGATTTACTGTTTTACTGTCTGATTTTGCCATAGCATTCCCTCCTTAGTTACTTCCTTTATTATACCGATTTGTTACAAGATTTGCTATAATTACATTCATGAATAAGCGAAACGGTTTCACTATTATTGAACTTTTGGTTGTAGCGACTTTCTTGATTATCATCGCAATCTTAGGTTTCTCACAATATACAAAATTGACCAACGAATCAAACAACGCCAAAAAACGCACCGCGATTAACGCCATGCATTATAGCCTGGAAGAAGGTTTTTACGTTAAAAATGGATATTACCCAGAGAAGTTGGAAGAAGGTACGCTTCCGACTATGGATCCCGCGTTGTTAAAAGATCCGCAAGGTAAGAAAATTGGCGAGAAAGACAGCAGTTATCGCTACGAGTCTTCAAATTGTAATGACGGAAAATGTAAGTCATACAAACTCGTTGCGACGCTTGTCGATGAAGACGACTACGTAAAAGAAAGTCGCCATAAATAATTAGCTAATCATCACAAACAGGGCGGCCATTCTTGAAGTCTTCAATGGCATTATTGATTATCGCAATTTGCTTGCGTGGATTTGCCACAAAATGAAATATATATGTTGTTTCCTCGCCTTCGGTACTGAGACGAATCGTGCCATAATTGAAAAGAGTCTGAATAACGCCTGATTGGAGGAAGCTTGCATCTTCAATACTACCTAAGCTCACCGTTTGCTCGTGTCGATAAAATAAGCTACCTTGAATTTCCTGAATCACACTTTCGTTGGTCATGTAAAAATGATTCTGCAAATATATCCACAAAGACACCGCACCACCAAGCGCCACCAACCCAATAAGCAACATCGCCACGCCAAACACATCGGTTAGTGACGGCATTGGCGAAATAATCGAATCTCGAGCAATTGACGGATAAAACATAACAAACACCATGATCATCACCACCAAGAAAACCGAAATTCCTGTTGGAATTAGCATACCAATTGGATGGCGTTTAATGTCCAAAATGATATATTCGCTTTCGCTCAAATTGAGATTCGGATATTGCTGAACTGATTTTTCATGCTTTTGCTTCAGGTCATCGCTAATAGTAAACGGCTTCGGGTCAATATCCCTGGCAACATGTACGACTTGCGGTTCATTAGCATATTGACTACGCAATCGCGGATCAAAATTCTCCCCATCAATAATTTCTGGTCTTGCCGTCACATAAGAATTCGTCTGCGCCACAACTGGAGCTGGACGACCAGTCTGTGGTGGATGATGGTACAGTGGTTGACCATCGGCATCGTATGCAACGGGCTGCGTTAAATCTTCTGACGAGGATGTTTGTGGATTCATGCCTATATTATAACACGACAGAACTTAAGATAGCCTTGTTTTTTGCCCATGGCGACTCCTAGTTAAGTTTGTCTGGTTTTATTAAAGCACAAATAGCCGAATAATACGATAACTATTTTTCCAAATGTCGCTTTGCCTTAATCGTCACTCGACGACCACGCGGTGTACGCTCAATAAACCCAATTTGTAGCAAATATGGTTCATAAAAATCCTCAATTGTCGTCGCTTCGTCGCCAGTTAACGCCGCAATTGTTGTTAATCCAACAGGATTATCGCCATAAT
>CAUTKJ010000009.1:0-10790 GCA_963539185.1 uncultured Candidatus Saccharibacteria bacterium
CTAATTGCTTTGCGGATTTGGGATTACGGCGTAAAACCGCGTAGGCATATCTTTCAGCCGTACGCGGTCCAACTCCAGGTAGATTACCAAAATCATCAATTAAAGCAGTCAGAGCTTTTGGTAAAATGTCGATTGACATGACTTTAGAATGGCAAGTTGCCCAAGCCGCCCATCAATGGCTTCATAGTTTCAGCAGCGACTTCCTGAGCCTTTGTCATACCGTCGCGAACTGCGATTTCGATCCAGTGTTCCAACTCTTCGATATTCTCCAAGTCAACCATTTCTGGGTCAATCTTTACAGACTTAATCTTTAATTCGCCAGTGATTTGTACGATCACAGCGCCATCGCCAGCCTCAACCTCGATGATTTCTTTGCCTAATTGTTTCTGTGCTTTGCGTAATTGTTGCAGCATTTTTACCTGATCAAACGCCATATTCCTCCTTATTTAACACTTACAATTATACCCTATTTGCGGTCGGATGTGTAGATATAGAAGCGATCGCCGTCTTTATGGTCATTGACAATTACTGACGACAAGTGTCCAGAGTAAGTCTGCGGAATTTGAGACTTTACGCTGTGGCTTACATATAAAGTCTGTCCGACGTTTGCTGGCGCTGTGTGGATAATTGATATCTGGTGATAGTTGTGCTTTTTAAGCGCTTCGTAAATTGGCGATTCTTCTTTGCTGACCAATAACGAGAATGAATCGGTCGGCGCAGTATTTTTACGTAGTAGCGATAAATCTTTATTAAAGCGTGAAGCTGCTTCTGGGAAATAGCGATAACTATCAATATAGCGGAAGCTGCCGCCCACCACCATAACGATAATTAGCATTGATATAAGAATCAGTCCTGTGCCGCGAGCGTATGGATTGCGCGGGAAAAGTCCGTACCACATATTCATCAGGGACTCCAATCCGACCGCCAAGAGAATGAATAGCGGGATGATGATTATTGGGGTGAGGCTTGGCTGAAAGATGAGTAGTGCCAATGCTAAGATTAGCCACGACCAAATCATAAACGAGCGGGCGCTGGAGATTTTTTGGAAGCTGCGGAATAGTCCTAGTCCGATTAACACCATTGCGTTGATGTCCATAATTGGTGTGATTTGGTTCCCTACGACTGATGGGAAAATGCGGATGTATGTGTAATATAAAGTCCTGAGGTTTGCGACGATGTCAAAACTTAGGCCGTTGATGCCGATGAGGTTGTAAAATAGCGCGTGGGATTTATAGCAAAGAAAACTAATCGCACAACCAATCGCGAATAAAATAGCTGACGGCACAATCCAAGATTTACGATGTTTTCGGGAGACGAGGAAATAGCGTGGATGCGGATGTAAAAAGGCGATGATCAGAAGTCCCAGATTGATATACCAAAAATACGGAGTGAAGAGGCTGAGTGCCGTGGTGATTGCTAAGCTGATTCGCCAAATGGAAGCGTTCTGGGCTTTTTGGAGAATCAATGTAGCGAAAAGTAAAGTTAGCGCGGTGTAAAAGATGTATAAAATGCCGACAGTTGCGCTTTGTCCGATGAATAAGAATTGTCCAGTCGTTGCCATGATCAATAGCGATAGAATCGTTGTGGACGGCTTAAACCAGCGTTTTAAGAGGAAGAAAATAGCGACAGAGCTGGCGATTGAAAGGATTACGGCGGGCGCTTTAATTGTTAATAAACTGACGCCGAATAGCTTGAAGAATAGCAATTGAAGAAGATGAAAAGGTAGATTTGTGACGGCGATTCCCTCTATACTAAAATTCAAGTGATTTGTCGTATTGACCATGTCGATTTCTGCCTGCGACAAACCTCCCGGCACGTGCAGCGCGGAAATTATAATAGCTCCTACATACAACAGCGCCAGCAACGTATAGCCGAAAACGTAGCGCCATCGGTAAAGGAATATATCGGTAACTTTTTGCTTTTTCATTGGTATGATTATAACACAATTCTATTCATGCTTGCGATCCAGACTCATAAAGCGTAGGCGCTCTGGGTGGAAGTACAATTGGACTTTACCGACCGGACCGTTACGGTGCTTAGCGATGATGAGGTCTGTAATATTCTGGACTTCTGGGTTGTCAGGCTCGTAATATCCAGGGCGATAAATAAAGCTCACGATGTCGGCGTCCTGCTCAATGGAACCGGATTCACGCAGGTCGGCTAGTTGCGGAATTGGCGGCGTGCGCGATTCGACAGAACGGCTCAACTGACTCAGGGCAATTAGTGGAACATTCAGTTCGCGAGCAATAAGCTTCAATCCACGGGAAATTTCCGACACTTCCTGAACGCGGTTCCCGTTGTGGTTTCCGTTGGCCTGCATAAGCTGCAAATAGTCGACGATGATTAATCCCAATTGGTTTTCATGGGCAATTCGACGTGCTTTAGTCCGCATTTCCAAAACTGACAATCCCGGTGTGTCATCAATGTAAATTGGCGCCTCAGCCATTTCACCCATAGCTTCAGACAATTTAGCAAAATCTTCGTCGCTCAGATTTCCGGTGCGAATATTCCAGCTATCAACTCCTGACGCATCCGCCAACATACGGTCGACCAGCTGCTCCTTGCTCATCTCTAGGCTGAAGAATAGGACGGGATTTTTTTCAATCGTTGCCACGTTATAAGCCAAATTTGTCACTAGCGTCGTCTTACCCATGGCTGGACGCGCGGCCAGAATAATCAAATCTGATTTTTGCAATCCAGCGGTCATGTTGTCCAGATCGCGATATCCAGTGCGGACTCCTCTGAGAGAACCTTTATTCTTGCTGAGCTCTTCAATTCGATCAAAGCTATCCGTCAGAATGCTCTCCAGACTAACCAAATCTTGCTTGGTCGATTGGTCCGACACGCTGAAAAGTTCGGCTTCGGCCTTCTCTAATAATTCCTGCGTGGTCGTCGATTCGTCATATCCAAGCTCGGAAATGTCGCCGCTCGCTTTTATTAGACGCCTGCGAACCGCTGCTTGCGCAATCATCTCCGCGTAAGCCGATGCGTGTGCTGCCGTTGGGACGTAGTTTGTTAGCTCTGTCAGATATGCCGAGCCGCCAACCAATTCCAGTTCGTCCTTTCGTTTCAATTCGTCGGTTAAGGTCAGAAGATCGACTGGCTTGTGTTTTTCAAATAGCCGCATCATTCCAGCAAAAATCAGTCCGTGATTCTTATCATAAAAATCGTTAGGGTGAGTAATTTCTGCGGCATCCGCCAAAACTTCCTCGTCAATTAAAACCGCCCCAAGCAAGCTCTTTTCCGCGTCCAAATTTTGTGGCGGTATCTTCCCTTTCACTTCTTCACTTTTATCTGCCATTAAATATCCTCCAGCTTAACTTCTTCGCCGCCACCCATTAATTCTGCAATTTCCGCCAATTTTTCGTCCTCTGGCGGTTTCTTCTCTCCAATTATATCAATTTCCAAATCCATCGCGGTTTCTTCTGAGATAATTTCCGAGATCAATGGTTTGTTTTTTGCGTCGTCCAGCTTTTTCTTATAAAACGCGGAACCTGCGTAAATTGTCAATTTTTCACCGTCAAACGACCACTGGCTTTTCTGCAATAATGACACCAGCCCGAGGGATTTTTCCTTCGCTCTTTCAATGACTTTTTCCCAATTTAGCTCTAGTGGCGCGTCAGTTTTCTTTGGTTTTGCGGCGGGTTTTTTTGCTGGCTCGGCTGTTTTTTCTTCTTTTTTAATCGGCTTTTCTGTCGGTTTTACTGGCTCTGCGGGCTTAATTGGTGTTGGTTTTGCGGCGGGTTTTTGGGTTGCGACTTGAGCTATATTTTTCTTTGGCGCGGCTGGCTTTCCTGTCGGCTGAGAATTGCTATTCATAAATATCGTCAATAATTTCAAGTCTGGATGCGGGTGCCGATCAACCTCGATCAGTTGCTGAACCAACCCAATAAGATTCGGATTTTTCCGTAATCTATTGCGAGCAATTGACAATAATTGATGCGACACAACAACTGAATTCGCGCCGCTATTTTCTAATTCCTGGAAGATATTTAAGACTTTCTCGTTGTCGTCGGATGGATATGAATCCAACAAATTGCCGAGCATCGTCGCGTCGCTCAGTCCCAAATATTCGGTAACCATATTCGCCGTCAGCGGCTGGTCTGGAGTTGCTAAAATCGACAATTGGTCAAGCGTACTAATACCGTCACGGAATCCGCCGCGGGAACGTTCAGCGATTAATCTGGCGGCGTCCTCTTCAATTGCGAATCCCTCTTGCTTCGCTATATTCATTAACTGGCGCGTCATAATTTCCGTCGGAATTGGGCGGAAGAAAAATTGCTGCACACGACTAAGAATTGTGGCTGGAAGTTTGTCGGCGTCGGTTGTAGCTAAGATAAACACCACGTGCTCTGGCGGTTCTTCCAAGGTTTTTAATAGCGCGTTAAATGCTGATTTTGACAGCATATGAACTTCGTCGATGATATAAACTTTTTTCGGCGCAGAAACAGGCGCGACTTGGGCTTTTTCCCTTAAAGTGCGAATGTCATCGACGCCGTTATTGCTGGCTGCGTCAATTTCAATAATATCCAAGTTTGAAGAATCGTCGTCATATGGCAAGTGGTTAATCTCGTGCGCCAGAATTCGCGCCACCGATGTTTTTCCCACGCCACGCGGTCCAGTCAACAAGTACGCATGAGCAATTTTTCCCTGATCTAACGCTCGACGTAAAATACTAGTCACGTGATCTTGACCTAAAACTTCATCCAAACTGCGACTGCGATATTTACGATATAGCGCCTGACTCATTACTTATGTATTATAGCGCAAAGTGCGGGATTAGTAAGCCTCTTAGTAGTCAGGAATGGGAACTTCTTCGCCGCTCTCTAAAATCATGGTCTTTCTCGGCCACAGTTCTATCGGCTCATCAATGTACGGCAAGTCGGTCGCTTTTGCGATAGCTCGCATAGCCATGTCTATCGGTGCATGTAAAGCTCGGTGGCGAGACTTATGATCTGTCGAAGCGGTATAATCCCTATACGCTGCTGTATAATCAATGGGGTCACACAGGGTAACGTGGATCTGTTCGTTTTGAGGTGCATATGCGTCTAGGTCGGTAGGCCATGGTTCGTAATGAATTCCTACTGGTAATAAGTTGGGTTTCACCCCCCTATGCTTGCTCCAAATAAAATCCGCGATGCGCCCGTTCGGCCTTTGGTAACTTGAGCACTGCCTGTGTATGCGCCTTCTGGAAAGATGAGTAGCGAGCGTCCGTCAAGCAATGCTTGTTTAGCCATTTTGAGTCCGACTTCTAAATATTCTTTGCCACCGTGCACCTCGAGCGGTATGGTGTGTAGTGCATTTTCTATCACTAGTCGCCGCACTGCCGTGCGCACAGAACTATTTTTATACGCCAATCGCGAGCTGATAACAATATCGCAGCCTTCAGGTAGGCTTGCTGGTGTAGCAAAGATGTCACGCATGCAGGCATGATTTGCTACGAATACATTTGGTCCTTCTGGTATGTCGTCAAAGCCGTGAGTGGTAATGGTCATTTCCTGGCCTATGGTCTGTAAGAGCGGTTTCTTTTCCCTGTTCATGCCTGCCTCGCTTTCAAGGTATTTTTAACAATGCGTGCTACTAAGCGGTGACCTTTTGCTGAAAAATGAATACCATCAGATAGCGGTATGAACGGTAGCTCAATGTACTCACCAAGCGCCTCCTTATTCTGTAAGATCTCTTGTCGTATAGCTTCTGATTGTTCTGTGAACTTTGGACCAGAATCTTCACCAGTTGAAAATGCTGGTGGCAAGAGGTATATGACGTCGGCGCTGTCAACTAGCTTTTGATAATTCGTCAAATCTTGGATGATAGCTCGCGCCGTCCTACCGTATTGCTGCTGTAAATCATTGGTGCCAAGGGCGATGATGATGGTATCTACATTGCCAGCTTGCTGGAGGGATTTCGTAAAAGCTTGCTTGCCATTCTTGTGAGGCTTTGCCTTACAGAAATCTCCTGCCACGCGGCCCGATACGCCGTCGGCGATGATATGCGCTTTGCCTCGCAGTTCCCGCTTCAGGCGGTTGACCCACCGGTCGCTGTATCGCACTCGTGATCCAACGAGATTGTCTCCCCAAACATTAGAATCGCCGTAAATAAAAATTCGCTTAATGCTGCTAGTTGTTTGATTTTGTTTCCTGATCATGCTAAACTCCGTGTTTCTGCAAATAGTTTAATACAATATGCCGGGTTGGTCAAAACAACGCCAGCTGCGTGCTGGGTATTTCTATGTCAATGACGCCGTCAATTTTTTGCGCTCGATAGCCAATAAGCTTTTTAATGTTGTAAGCCAGCAGCTGACCGTCGTAATCAGTGATGACAATTGAGCCGATGACACTGTGTACACGTCCGACCAATTGACTGTAACCCTTCATTAAAACGACACGAGACAAATCAACACTAGTGGTTTGAAAATAATCTTCGCAAGGAATTAACTCGGATTTCGGAAACGACACGCCAATTTTCTGCTCAATTTCAAGTAATTTTTGTCGCAATTCCCTTTCGCCGTCAGCACGGTTAAACGCTTGTTTTATCAATTCCATCTTTTTATGAACTGGCAGAGTTTCAACTATTCCGTCCAGCTTGGAAATTTTCGCCTCGTACTGCCTGGCGATCAATGCCGAAGAAAATGTTTCTAATTTTATGGCTAATCGCGCTCCCTGCTCCAGCAATCTTCGAATTCCGCGCTCTTCTTGCGAGATTCCGACTTTTATGACATTCGGCGCGAAGTACGCCAAGTAAACAAAGTGCGGATTTTGATTGATTTTTTCTTGTTGGACGGAAACCGAACTGGCGTTGTAAAATGCTGGATTAAAGCCAGTTTTGTCGCGGCATTTTAAGCAATTTTCATACTTTTCATCAACTGTGGCGTGGTCTGGGCAAATCTGGCTACAGCGATTCTCAAAGTCCACCCAACCCGTGCAATATTTGGCAGAAAAATCAAATTCAAGAGACAAATTTTGCTCGAACAATTCATAACGCTCAATTTTATCACCAACTTGACATTCAATAAAAGGCTTATTGTCAGCGTTAAAACTGGCGTAACTGAGCAAAAACTCGCTCGGTATCATAAGATTTCCTTATAATGCGGCTTCGACTGCAGCCCAAGTTGCGTCAGGATTGTCTTCAGGGATGATGATTGTAACTTGGTCGCCGACATTAATTCGGAAGTAAGTTACGCTAGCAAGCAAAATACGATATTCGCGACCAGAAGCCTCGACGTAGTAAATTCCGTCGTGCTGGACGAGCGTTCCGATAATCTGCTTTCGCGGTACAGGACCGATTTGCTTATAGATAAAGCTGCCATCTTCAGCGATTGTCAATTTCATCAAGTCGCCTTCAACCAGCTTCGACTTTGAAGCGTAGTTGGCTGGGATTGGGTAATTTTTGCCATCAGGACTGAGCATCATTTGTCCGTCAAATACGCCTTCGATAATCTTTCCTGCTACGTTATCTGACGAAGTTTTTGGCGTAACAACTTGACCATCGTCGCCGATAATACTAATCAATAATTCTTTTGCGGCAGCTAAATTGGTCTCCGCCTCTTGAATAAGTGTCCTCAGACGCTTAATTTGCTTTTCTGGTAATTCAGACATGGTTCTCGCAATTCCTTTGTCTATTTTTATAATACTTAACTAATATATAGCATATCCTTACATTTATATCAAGTCGCGTTATCTATTTTTATCCAATTTTCCACAGCACTATAAGATATGAATAAAAAAGTGTTGCAAATTTTACTCTTGAAATTGACGTGTGGTTCGTGATATTAAGATTGACGACATAAAAATCACCGCCCAGAGCGGACGGTGATTAAACGAAACAAATTGGCGTTATATAACAAATTATGAAAGCTCGACAGTAGCGCCAGCGTCTTCCAAAGTTTTCTTTGCAGCTTCAGCTTCGTCCTTAGAAACTTTTTCCTTGACTGGTGCTGGAGCGCCGTCAACGATAGCTTTTGCTTCACCTAGACCTAGGCCAGTGATTTCCTTAACAGCCTTGATGACTGCAACCTTCTGAGAACCAGCGTCTTTCAAAGTAACTGTGAACTCAGTTTTTTCGTCAGCAGCAGCGGCGTCACCACCAGCAGCTGGACCAGCAACAGCGACAGCTGCAGCAGCTGGCTCGATGCCGTATTCTTCTTTAAGATGATTTTTCAATTCGTTAACTTCTAGAACTGTCAATTTTACAAGTTCTTCAGCCAATTTCTTAATATCAGCCATTGATATTCTCCTTTATTATTATATTGTTGCGATGATTGCAACGTTACTAGTGTTGATTGCTAAACTTAAGCAGCAGCTTTGGCTTCGATGCCGTCCAAAAGTCCGTGCAAATTGCCGCCAAGCGCGTTGACTGTGTCGTGCACTGGTGATAGCAATTGTGATACCACTTGAGCAACGAGTTGGTCTTTGCTTGGTAGGCCTGCCAATGCTTTAACGTCAGCTTCGCTAATCGCCAAGCCTTCGCCTGAGAAGCCACCTGCAAGCTGTAATGCTGGATGTGTTTTTGCAAACGTGTCCAATACCTTTGCTGGCATAACTTCATCTTCGGTGCTTACAGCGTAAACCAATTGACCAACCAATAAGCTGGTGTCGGTTTCTTTGTAAGTATCGATTTCCTGAAGAGCTACGCGTACCAATCGGTTTTTAACAACCTTGATGGTAACACCCGCTTCGCGAGCTGCCTTGCGTAGTTCTTGTAGGTCGGCAACGGTAAGGGTTTGATATCGAGCAAAAGCCGTACCCTTAGCGTCTTTTAATAGCTCTGTCAGTTCAGCAACCAAAGTTTGTTTTTTATCGCGTGAAATTGCCATAAAAATCCTTTCTTTGATTGAGTTAATTTGTTATGTGCCAATTTGTTAACGTGCGGTAATGGAGAATCAAAAAACGTCTTTGATTCTCGCACTACCAAAGACGTCAAATAAAACTGTTAGTTTCATCCCTCGGTGGCATTTTTATACTTGTTTTACGTCAAGTCGCCACTGTCTTTGGTAATGTTCCTTAGAATTGTAGCAGAAATGACAACGAAAAACAAGAGTTATGGTGATTATTTTCCAGCCGATTTAATCGCCTTTTTTATTGCATTTTCGCCCGATTGTAATATTCTTCTGCGTTGAGCGGCAAGGTGTGCCTCTCCAAATTCCATCGCCTTGTTTATCGCATTTTCGCCTAATCGTAATATTCTTCTGCGTTGAGCGTCAGTTGTGCCTCCCCAAATTCCATATGCGGCAGATTCTGGGTGTCGAAGTGCATATTCTAGGCATTGAGTTAATACTGGACATTTTCGACATATGTCTATGGCGGCGTCCGCGGCTTCTGTCTTTCTAACTCCTTTTAGGTTTTGGTTTGGAGCGTTTGGGTCTATTTGGAAAAATAAGTGATCAGCTTTTTTAGGGGGCAACTTCGCACACTCAGCGCCTTCTAGTAGACTCTCGTTATTCAATTTTGACATTCTGCTATTTTACAATAATAACGTAATAAAATCAATAGGTATATATGTCTAACCAAAGAGAAAACCCACTCCGTGGTGGAGCGGGCGGGCGAACCTCCTCAGCAACACAAAAATCCCGCCAGAATCGACGGGATTTAATTGCCTGAAATATAAATATTACAGAGAGTTCTCTACTTTAATGCCAGGACCCATAGTTGTGGCAATTGCAACGCTCTTAACGTAAACACCCTTTAAGCTGGATGGCTTTTGGGAGTTCAAACTGGTTAAGAATGCGCGTGCGTTTTCTGCCAATTTTTCAGCGCCGAATGACACCTTGCCGATTGATAAGTGAACGATGGCTTGCTTATCAACGCGGTATTCAACTTTTCCGGCTTTTGCTTCAGAAACGGCTTTAGCGACGTCAGTAGCGACAGTGCCAGACTTTGGATTTGGCATCAAACCGCGTGGACCAAGCAAACGTGCGTACTTACCAAGCTTTGGCATGTACTGTGGAGTTGCGACCAAAATGTCGAAGTTCAATTCTTCCTTATCCAATTGGCTTAGGAATTCTTCGTCACCGATGATGTCGGCGCCGGCTTTTTTAGCGGCAGCGTGTTCTGATTCTGGTGCAAAAACAGCAACGCGAACGTCCTTACCTGTACCGTGTGGCAATGCTACGGTTGAGCGGATGTTTTGGTCGGCTTGGCGTGGGTCAACGCCTAGGCGGATGTGGATTTCAACACTAGCGTCGAACTTGACTGGGCTGGTTTCAGTAGCCAATTTCAAAGCTTCGTCTAAGCTGTATAATTTGTTCTTTTCAACGTTTTTTGCAGCGTCTTGATATTTCTTACCGCGGCGCTCCAAGCGTGGACGAGTAACTGGCTTTGGACCCTTCTTTACATGAGCTTCAGCGTCGTCTGATTGTGGAGTAGTGTCGCCAGCTTCCTTGCGAGCTTCCTTCTCTGCTTTTTCAGCAGCTTCGTCAAGAGCTTTTTGGCTGCGTTTGCCAGATTTAGCGACAACAGCTTCGCGCTCAGCAACAACGTCTTTGTCTTTGTTGTCGTGAGATTTGCTTGCGTCTGTAGCTTCTGCAATTGCTGCTTCAATTTCAGCGATTGTGTTTTTTTCGCTGACTTCTAGTTTTAGTTCTGCTGCTTTTTCTAGCAACTCGGCTTTCTTTGCCATAAAAAATCCTTTCTGTGGTACGAACGGCAATTTGTCATTTCAACAAATCAGCCTCCCAACATTGATTGATAATGTTGAAATTATACCATATTTTCAGATATTGAGGCAAATGTTTGATAAAATAGTAATTATGGATATAACAATTACAAACATACAAGCAAGGCAAATTTTAGATT
>CAUTKJ010000010.1:0-10411 GCA_963539185.1 uncultured Candidatus Saccharibacteria bacterium
GGAGAATTTCATAGCCAGCATGAATTTCGTCATCGACTTTTCCTAATCTGAACATTGCAGCCTGAAGTTGCAATTCGCGCGGAATACAAACATTTTTCGGTGTCATCATTATCCTTTTTATTTTATGATTTTAACTTTACTACTATATCATAAAATGCCTATGGTTACAATACGTTGACGGCAAATAATCCATCATATACAATCAAAGCACAATCTAAATGGAGGTTTTATGGAGAACAAATCAACGGCTAATAAATGGCTGATCGCGGCGGTGATTGTTATGGGTATAATTATCGTAGCTATGGCTACTTGGATAATTGCTGGCGCTGTGTATAAAGACAAGGATTCTAGCGCTTCGGTAAAAACCAGCCAGACGAAGAAGGATTCATCTGACTCAATAGAAAAAACGCGTGGTGAAGGCGAGGAGCCGTCAAATGAGGCAAAGAAAGAATATAAAGATTTCCGAACCAAAGGCGACGGTACGGGCATTCGTTTAACTTCAGCAAGTGATGTTGATAAATTGGATATTGATAGCTCTTTGAAAAAGTTCTTGAAGTCTAAAGTTGGTCAGCCAATTCCAGAGCGTGAAGGTTCAGTATATGAGCCAATCATTGACCGTGCGTATGGAAAATATGCGGCAGTATATGGCTTGACGAACGCTTATACTATTATCGGACCAAAGAACGGCACTGGTGAAATTGCAATTGTTGCGGGCACGCAGCAAGGTGGTATGTCATGTTCAGATTTGAAGTCTGCGTCGGTTCCGAGCCGCTTGGTTGACGGCAAATGTGAAGTTTCTGGCTCGTCTCAAACTTATAGCCAAGACTAGTTTTCGCAAATATAGTAAAATAGAGAGGTGAATAAATTTCGCCTCTCTTCTTCATATCAGCCCACGGGTGATCAGCCGCGAGCAATTGCTCAGTTAGTCGATGGTTTGGAAAAAGGTCAGCGCGAGCAAACTTTGCTGGGCGTAACTGGCTCGGGTAAGACGTTTACGATGGCGAATATTATCGCTAAGCGCAATGTGCCGACGCTGGTTTTGGCTCACAATAAGACTTTGGCGGCACAACTTTTTTCTGAGTTTAAGGAATTTTTTCCGGACAATGAAGTCCACTATTTTGTTAGCTATTTTGATTACTACCAGCCAGAGGCGTACATCGCTTCAAGCGACACTTACATCGAGAAAGATTCGAAAATCAACGACGAGATTGATCGGCTTAGACATGCTGCGACTTCTGCGCTGCTTACGCGCCGTGACGTAATTATCGTGGCGAGTGTGAGTTGTATTTACGGCATTGGTTCGCCAGAAACTTACGCTGATATGGCTATTAAATTGACCGTTGGCGAGCGCCGAGTTCAGGACAAGTTTATCCGCTTATTGACCGACATCCAGTATAAGCGCAATGACATCGATTTTGCGCGCGGAACTTTTCGGGTGCGCGGCGATGTCGTGGATATTTTTCCAGCGGGTCAAGATACTGCGGTTCGCGTGGAATTCTTTGGCGATGAAATTGAGCGGCTGACGAAGATCGACCCTTTGACTGGCGAGATTTTGGATCGGCCAGACCAATTGACAATTTTCCCGTCCAGCCACTATTCGACGCCACGTGAGCGAATTGAAAAAGCGATTGTTGGAATTGAGAATGAGTTTAATCAACGGCTGAAATGGTTTGAGGATAATGGCAAGTTTTTAGAGGCGCAAAGGCTGAGTCAGCGCACCAAATATGATTTGGAGATGCTGAAGGAAACTGGTTTTGTGAAGGGAATTGAGAATTATTCGCGCTATTTGACCGACCGAGAACCTGGCGAACAGCCTGCGACTTTGATTGATTATTTTCCGGACGATTGGCTACTTTTGGTTGACGAATCGCACATGACATTGCCGCAAGTTCGGGGAATGTACAATGGCGATCGCGCCCGTAAGGAAGTTTTGGTTGAGCACGGTTTTCGCCTTCCGAGCGCATTGGACAATCGCCCACTTCGATTTGACGAGTTCAATCAGCATATTCATCAGGCAATTTACGTTTCCGCCACGCCGGGAGATTATGAACTTTCTCATTCGCCAAAGCCAGCTGAGCAGCTTATTCGACCGACTGGGTTGCTTGATCCGCCGATTGAAGTCCGACCGACCGACGGGCAGGTTGATGATTTGATGGAGGAAATTCGCCAGACGATTGCGAAAGGTCATCGCGTGTTGGTGACGACACTAACTAAGCGAATGGCGGAGGACTTGAGCGCTTATTTGACGGAAAATGGCGTGAAGACGGCGTATTTGCATAGCGAAATTGATACGCTGGAGCGTGGTGATATTCTGAAAGATTTGCGGCTTGGAACGTATGATGTACTGGTTGGAATTAATCTATTGCGCGAAGGTCTGGATCTTCCAGAAGTCAGTTTGGTGGCAATTATGGACGCCGACAAGGAAGGTTTCTTGCGTAGTGAGCAGGCTTTGATTCAGACGATTGGGCGAGCGGCGCGGCACGTTGATGGGCGAGTTATCATGTACGGCGACAATGTTACGGATAGTATGCGCCGGGCAATTGACGAGACGAATAGGCGTCGGGCAATTCAGCAGAAATATAACGAAGAGCATAATATTACGCCGCAAACTATTCAGAAGAAAATTGACGACGGGTTGCGTTCGATTATTCCACAGAAAGAGTCTGATAAAAAGCCAAAACTTAACCTGAAGAAAATTCCAAAAGACGAATATCCGGCTTTGATTAAAGATCTGACGGCGCAGATGGAACTGCATAGCGCTAATTTGGAATTTGAAAAAGCGGCAGAACTGCGTGATTTAATTGCAGAAATTCGTCATACGATGTAGAATAAAAATATTATTAGATTAGGAGGGATTATGGCAACAAAAGAACAACCACAGCCAACAAACGTCGCGCAACCAGAAATGCCGATGCAACCAAATGCTTATCAAGCATATCCACAGTACGCATATGAAGACCCGAACAAGGGCAAGGCAAAGATGCTAACTTTGGAATACGCTTTAGCAATGGGTTCGGCAATTGTTTCAATCATGTTGCTGATTGACATCATAACTAAGGTGTTTGGTTTGTGGACGAACTCAACATCAATGTTATTAAGAAGTGTCGGCGGATTTTTCGCCCCATCAATGGTAACTCAGGGAACGGGAATTATTGCGGCGTCAGTGTTTGCTGTGCTTTTGGCTGTATTGTCACTAGTTCTATTCTCTCGCGTATCAAAAGCTGTTCCGGAGCGCGAAGGCTACACAAAGCGAACAGCTTACAAATTGGTAACTTACGGCGGTTTGGCTGTTTTGATTATTCCAGCTGTCGACTTGGTTGCTCGATTAGTAAGCATTTTGATCAACTCATTGCTATTTATCGGCGTTGGTGACGGCGGTGAATTCTATAAGAGTTTGTACTTGGGTGAATTCTTGCCATACGCATTAGCTCTTGCAATTGTTGCTACTGGCGCTTACTTCATTTGTCAAATTGTCAAAGGTCGCAACATGTCAAAGGCTTTGTCTTTGATGTTGATTGTGGCTTCTTCTGTCGTATTATTGACTGGCGCTATCACAATTGCTGTTAAAGCGCACGACACGGGCAGCTCAGCAAAGACTATTCCATCAGACTACAATCGCTACAAGAACTACCAAGATTACTCAATGTAATAAAACTTGAAAAAATAAAGTCGCTCACTTTGATGAGCGGCTTTTTTTAGTGGTATAATATTGATATGATAACTATTTCTACCAGCGATATTCAGCACTTGGCGAGTTTGAGTAGTCTGGCATTGACTGATGACGAAACCGACGGACTGCGCCAAGATTTGGAAAATATAATTGGCTATATTGAGCAGTTGGGCGAGCTTGATGTGTCGGGTGTTGAGCCGACTTATCAAGTTACGGGACTGAGCAATGTTTGGCGCGAGGATGAAGTTCAGGCGGGAATTCCTGTTGAGAAATTGCTTGATTTGGCGCCAGAAAAACAGAATAACCAAGTGAAAGTTCCTCAGGTATTGTAATGAGTAAGATTAGTGATTTTATTGGCAAGAGCGCGGTCGAGAACGTAAAAGAAGCATTGCGACGAGCGCGTGAAATTGAGGAATATAATGCGCTGCTTAGCTTAACGGAAGAGCGTGCGCTGGAGCGAGCAGAAAAAGTTGATGCTGGCGAGATTTCTGGACGATTGGCGGGTGTGCCATTTGTTGTGAAGGACAATTTTTTGGCGTTTGGTGCGCCGACGACTGCCGCTTCAAAAATGCTAGAAAACTTTAACGCTCCATTACAGGCGACGGCTGTTGAGAAATTGGAGGCGGAAGGTGCGATTTGCATTGGTAAGGCGAATTTGGATGCTTTTGCGCACGGCGGTTCGACGGAAAACTCGGCATTTGGTCCAACTAAGAACGCTGCAGATGAAACGCGAGTTGCTGGTGGATCATCTGGTGGATCAGCGGTAGTTACGGCGCTTGACGTGGTTCCGTTTGCGCTTGGTACGGACACTGGCGGTTCGATTCGCCAGCCAGCCAGCTTTAATGGCGTAGTTGGAATTAAGCCAACTTATGGGGCAGTTAGTCGTTATGGCGTAGTGGCGATGGCGTCAAGTACGGACACGATCGGTTGTTTTGCTACAAATGCTGAAGATGCGGACTTGGTGATGGAAATTATGGCTGGTCGCGATGATAAAGATATGACGACTTTGCCTGATTTTTGGAATAATCAGCCAGAATTTGCAAAGAAAAAGATAGGTCTGGTCAAGCAGTGTATGACCGATGATGTGGACGCGGAAGTTCGCCAAAAAACGCTTGATTATGCGGAGAAATTGAAGCAGCTTGGCTACGAAATTGAAGAAGTGGATTTGAGCATGATGCAACATTCTCTGGCGATGTATTACATAATTGTGCCGGCGGAATTATCCTCGAATTTGGCGCGATATGACGGCGTGCGATACGGTCATCGAGCGACAGAAGTAAAAACTTTGGCGGAACTTTACGGTCGCAGTCGAAATGAAGGTTTCATGACTGAAAATAAGCGACGAATTATGATAGGAAGTTTTGTATTGTCAAGTGGATTCTTTGACGCTTACTATATGCAGGCTCAAAAAGCCAGGACGTTGTTGATTGACGAGTTTAAGAAGTTATTTACCGAATATGACGCGCTATTGATGCCGGTTGCGCCGACTCCTGCGTTTAAGATTGGGGAGAATGCTAGCGATCCGATAAAAATGTATTTGGCGGACATCATGACTGTGCCAGCAAGTTTGGCTGGACTTCCTGCGGTTTCGGCGCCAGCTGGAAATAGCGATGAAGGATTGCCAATTGGCGTGCAGCTTATCGGCGATTATAAGTCGGACAAGAACTTGCTGAAGCTGGTTTCGGAAGTGGAGAAGATTTGATGGACGGATTGATAGTCGCGATAGTTGTTGCGGCGTTGATTATCGGCGCCTTGCTGATGATTTTCATTCAATTGACTTCTCGTGGTCGCGGTCAAATTGACAAAGAAATGTATCAGAGGGTTTGGCGGCAAATTTTGCGCAATGTCGAAACCAGAAAATCGGAAAGTATGCAGATGGCGATAATGAAGGCGGATAAGTTGCTGGACAAAGCTATGCGCGACTGCGGCGTGGCTGGCGAAACGATGGGCGAGCGTATGAAATCTCGCAAGGGATATTGGAGCGATGAAAATGGGCTTTGGGCGGCGCATAAATTGCGTAATCAAATTGCCCACGAGACCAACGTAACGGTAACGGCGCAGAGTTTTCGTCGAGCTATGGCGAGTTTTGAACAGGCATTAAAAGATTTGGGAGCATTATAATGAGTGTATATGACGATTATGAAATGACAATTGGTATCGAATGTCACGTTCAGCTGGCGACGAAAACCAAGCTATTTAGCCCGGCCGACAATGATGCTCGTGACGCTGAGCCGAATACTAAGACGCATCAGATTGACTTTGGTTTGCCGGGGATGTTGCCAGTTTTGAACAAGCACGCCGTTGAGCTGGCGGTTCGTGCTGGAAAAGCCTTGAATTCGCCGATTGCGCACGTTAGCCGATTTGATCGAAAGCATTATTTTTATCCAGATTTACCAAAGGGCTATCAGACTTCACAGATGTATAATCCGATTATTTTGGCTGGATATGTCGACGCGCCATTGGAAGATGGATCTTTGAAGCGTGTGCGAATTGATCATGCTCACATGGAGGAAGATGCTGGTAAATTGACACATCATGACGGCTATTCGTTGGTTGATCTTAACCGCGCTGGCACGCCGCTGATTGAGATTGTTTCTGAGCCAGATATGCATTCGGCTGAGGAGGCCAAAGCTTACGTTTCGGAACTTCATAAATTGATGGTTTACGCGGGCGTGACTTACGGCAATTTGTACCACGGAAATATGAGATTTGATGTTAATATTTCTGTGGCAAAGAAGGGTGCGACAGAGCTTGGAAAGCGCGCAGAAATTAAGAATCTCAATTCCTTCCGCAGCGTTGAAAGGGCTGCTGAGTATGAGTTCAAGCGTCAAGTCGATATTTTGGAACGTGGCGAAGAAGTTGTTCAGGAAACCAGAGGTTGGAATGATGACAAGCAAATAACTATTTCTCAGAGGTCAAAGGAAGACGCGCAGGATTATCGCTATATGCCAGATCCAGATATTCCGCCAGTTGTGTTGACTGACGAGGTGATTACTGAAATTCAGTCCAAAGTGCCGATGCTTCCGGGCGAATATAGGAAAAAATGGAGCGTGCTGAACTTGGATAAATCTGTTATCAATTCGCTTTTGTCTAATCAGGATTATGCCCAGATTACATTGGAAGTTCAGGAAAAGTCGGGCGAGGCGTCGGCTAAGCGAGTCGCGCATTGGTTTGCGAGCGCATTGACGGCTTCTGATGGAGATGACGCGCAAACGGACAATGAATCTACACACGTGGCGGTTGACGATTTGATAGAATTGGCTGAAATGACAGAGAAGTCTGAAGTTTCCAGCACGAATGCGAAGGAGTTATTCAATGAGCTTTTGGCTGGCGCGAAAAATCCGCGTAAGCTTGCCGAAGAGAAGAATTTGTTGCAGGTTTCTGATGAATCGGCGATTGCTGCAATCGTTGACGAAGTTCTGAATGATCCAACTTCGGCGGCGTCAATTGCAGATATCAAGGCTGGAAAAGATAAGGCTATTGGCTATTTGGTTGGGCAAGTCATGAAGAAATCTAAGGGTCAAGCCAACCCAAGCCTTGCTCAGAAACTGATTCGCGAAAGACTTTAGAATTGCTGAAATAATAGGGAATAGGAGCTGAAATATGAAAAAACCAACTAAAGCTATCATCGCTGCTGCCGGTTTTGGTACGCGATTTTTGCCACAAACTAAAGCCATGCCAAAGGAAATGTTACCGCTGATTGATAAGCCGATTATTCAATACGTCGTCGAGGAATTAGTTGAGGCTGGCATTAAAGATATCATTATTATCGGTAGCGCGAATAAGCGAGCAATCGAGGATCATTTTGATGAGCCGAATGAGGAGCTTTTGGCTAATTTGCGCGCTGGCGGCCCTAAAAAGCAACCGTTCATTGACGCGGTGCAAAATTTGGCTGATATGGCGAACTTTATTTATATTCGCCAGAAAGGTCCGTACGGCAACGCAACGCCTTTGGCTTGTGCTTCACACTTGATTCATCATGACGAGCCTGTGATTTACACATTTGCGGATGACTTTATTGCGGCTAGTCCAAGTCGTTTCAAGCAGATGATTGAGGCGTCAGAAAATCTAGACGGAGCGGTTCTGTCGTGTAAGAAAATCACCGATGACGCGGAATTTGATCGTTATGGAGTCGTCAACGGTCAAGTAGTGAAAGACGGCGTTATAAAAATGACGAATATCGTTGAAAAGCCGGGCAAGGAGAACGCGCCTTCTGATTTGGCGAGCGTCAGTAGCTATTTACTTCCAGGTGAAATTTTCGGCTATCTAGACAAAGCTAAGGAAGAATTTGATGGCAACGGTGAGTTTACAATTCAGCCAATTATGCAACAAATGATTGATGATGGTTTTGATTTTTACGGCGTGGAGATTACGAACGGCACTTATTATGACACTGGCGACAAATTGGAATATCTAAAAACAGTGATTGACTTTGGGCTGCGTGATCCTAACTTCGGCGATAAATTGCGCGCTCATCTGACGGATCGCCTAAAATAATGTATAATAAATAACATGAACGGATTGCTTATTATATTAGTGATTTTGATGGTGATCTTTGTCATCATGATGATCGCTATGACAATTTCTATCATCAAATTAACGCGTCAAATTCGCCAAACTCAGCAGAACGTGGAGGCGATAAGTCAGCGAATTGCTAACTTAAACGGAATTGTAAGTACGGTTTCAATTGGCGTGGAACTAGCCAAAAGCTTCGCTTCAAAAAGTGGATTTTTCTCGAAATTTTTCTCAAAGAAGAAGGTAAAAAAGAGTGAAAAAGTCAGCCAAAGAACAGTCAAATAAGCTCGCAAAAAAAGTCGTTCGCGATAATGAAAACGGTGCTCGTCGGGCGATTCTGGAGGATTTATTCTTTGATTTTCATAAATCTCGCCACCAAGTTTACTGGGTGAATTTTGTTCGCGGAATTTTCTTTGGCCTTGGAAGTGCTTTGGGCGCGACATTATTGATTGCGATATTGATTTGGATTTTGGGGCAATTTGCCGATATTTTCCCGCCGTTGGCTGATTTTATCAATCACTTAATTGAGACAATGCAACGCCGTCAATAGCGTGCTATAATTGTTATTAATGACTGAGGGGAAAAGCGAACAATCATCGTCGGCGGCTTTGAAGCCGTCGGATTTCGTGCATCTTCATAATCACACTTTCCATTCGGTACTGGACGGATTGACCAAGATCCATGACTTGGTCGATAAGGTTAAGGAACTCGGAATGGAGGCTGCTGCCGTAACTGATCACGGCACGATGAGCGGCATTTTGGACTATTACAAGACCGCCAAAAAAGCAGGAATTAAGCCGATTATCGGAATTGAAACTTACGTGGCGACTCGTTCGCGATTTGACCGCGATCCAGGTAAGGACAAGCAGCGTTTTCACTTGACCGTGCTAGCGATGAACAACACGGGCTTCCATAATTTGATGAAGTTGTCGACGCGCGCCAATCTGGAGGGAATGTATTATAAGCCGCGAATTGACCATGATTTGCTGGAGGAGTTGAATGAGGGATTGATTGTTCTGAGTGGTTGCGCGAGTGGTGAAATTGGTGTAGCGTTGAAAGAGGATGATTATGATCGCGCTCGTGATATTGCCAAATGGTATAAGTCGATTTTTGGCGATCGCTATTATTTGGAGCTGCAGGATCATGGGCACCCGAAGTCGAATACGCATTGGGATGTGCAAGCAAAGATTAACGAGGGTTTGATTAAGCTTTCAAAAGAGCTTGATATTGAAATGGTGGTGACTTGTGATGGTCACTATTTGACGCACGAATATCAAGACGCGCACGAGATTCTGCTTTGTGTTGGGACGGGCTCGTATCTTAGTGATGAAAAGCGAATGAGCTTGAAGGATTTTGAACTTCACTTGACGGATCCGCGCGATATTATCGATCACTGGGGCGAGGAATTTCCTGAAGTTATTCGCAACACGAAAAAAATAGCTGATCGCTGCGATGTTGAGATTGAGCTTGGGCGAATTCTTATTCCAAAATATCCATTGCCAGACGGCGAGAACGAACATTCGTATCTGCTCAGATTGACATATCAAGGTTTGTTGCAGCGTTACAATGGAGCTTCGAAGGAGGAGGCTGAAAAATTGGACCCTGACGAGATTATTCCGAAGCTGTCTGATGAGGTTCGTGAGCGCGCTGAGATGGAGCTTGGCGTGATGGGAAATATGGGCTATGAAGGTTATTTCTTGATCGTTCAGGATTTTATCAACTGGGGAAAATCTCAAGGAATTGTTTTTGGTCCAGGGCGTGGTAGTGCGGCTGGTTCGATCGTTGCGTATGCATTGAACATTACAGATCTCGATCCTCTAAAATATGGTTTGCTGTTTGAGAGATTCCTTAATCCTGATCGTATTTCTATGCCCGACATCGACGTCGATATTCAAGATACGCGTCGCGACGAAGTGATTGAATATTGTGCAAAAAAATACGGCGAAGATCACGTCAGTAATATCGCAACGTTTGGCAAGATGTTTGGTCGTATGGCGGTGCGCGACGTGGCTAGGGTTTTGGAGGTTCCGTACGCTGAGAGTGACCGTTTGGCGAAGTTGGTTCCGCCGCCAAACCAGGGGCGACATATTCCGTTGTCTGTGAGTATTAAAGAAGACGCAGATCTTCGGAATGAATATGAAAATAATCCGACTGCGAAGGAAGTTTTGGATTATGCAATTCAGCTGGAAGGGACGATTCGTAGTCACGGCGTTCATGCCTGTGGTG
>CAUTKJ010000011.1:0-10323 GCA_963539185.1 uncultured Candidatus Saccharibacteria bacterium
CCCAAAGAAATCGTCAATTGAACTTTAGTATCTGATAGTTTTTTTACAGTAGTCTTCATAAAGACTAATTATAACAGATATCAGACTATACCTCAAACAGAGCGTCTTCATCGCCATCATATCGACGATCTTTGACAATTGTCACAATTCGTTCAGCGCCAACCTTTTGTTCATCAGATTCCACCAAGTTTCGAACCGTGTATGCGCCGCTAGCAATTTCATCCTCACCCACAAACACTGCAAACGGAATTTGCTTTTTTAACGCCGCTTTTATCTGCTTGTCAATCTTTCTACCAGTGATATCCAGCTCTGCCCGCACGCCTTCACTGCGCAATTTTCGCGCCAAATCGTCCGCGCCAGCCATAGATTCTTTCGATACTGGAATTATATATACATCTGTTTTAGATGCCAATTTAGGCAACAAATTGTGCACTTCCAAAAATTGCTCCATCGTTGTCGCACCCATGCCAACGCCGACCGTAGCAATCGGCTCAACGCCAAATAACCCGACCAATCCGTCATATCGTCCTCCACCAAACAACGCTCGGTTATTCTCTGGCGAATTGTCAAAAAGCTCAAAAACCATGCCCGTGTAATAGTCCAGACCGCGCATCAAAGTAACATCAAACACCGCATTCGTGATGCCTTTTTGGCTAAGCAATTTCATCACTTCGCGAAGTTGCTTGACGCTTTCATCTTCCATCAATTCGCTCGGCAAATCATCAACAGACTTCATGCTGATCATTTTTGCTAGCTTCGGCAGACCTTCCGATGCTTGACTACCAAAAATCTCAATCGCCTGACGCTTAAATTCTTCGGCAGGAATCTTATTTTTCCTATCAAGCAGCTTCATCATCATCGTCGAACCAACAATATCAAGCTTCAAAAATTGACTCATCAAACGATTGATCAATTGGCGATTATTAACCCTGACCGTAAACATTTCTTGCTTAGCGCCAAAATTCATCACGCTAGCGTGGCTCAGCTCAATAATCTCCGCGTCCGCCGCCGCGCCATCTACGCCAAACAAATCCGCATTCAATTGCCAAAACTCACGCTCACGCCCACGTTGTGGCCGTTCATAGCGCATAAAATTAGCAATTGAATACAGCCGCGCAGGCATCGCTAATTCCTGACGCTTAGCCGCCACCATTCGAGAAATTGACGGCGTCATCTCAGGACGAATCGCCACCATTCGACCGCCACGATCTTCAAAAGCGTATGTTTGCTCACCCGCCAATTCCTGACCCGATTTCGCCAGATAAATATCTAACGGCTCCAATAGCGGCGCGCCATATTCTTCATAGCCAAAACTCTCAACCGTCTTGTGCCAAACATTAAAAATATAATTCTGCAGACGCTTTTCCTCTGGAAAATAGTCTCGCGAACCTTTGTAACTTTGTGTAGATAAACTGCTCATGTTAGCTCCATTATGTCATTATTTCTTATTTATAGCAATCAAAAACGCCGAGGCAGAACTCGGCGCGTACAATCAAAAATCAGAGTCCTACCTCGGCAACACGTGTGAATGATGGAATTTAGGTAAAATCATGATACTATTATAGCACATTCTGCTGCAACCAACAATACATCGCCACAGTTGCTGCCGCGCCGACGTTTATGGAGCGAGTCGAGCCGAATTGCTCAATCGCCACAATCTGATCCGCAGCGCCAGCCAGCTCCGCAGAAATCCCCGGCCCTTCTTGCCCAAATACCAAAACCGCACGCTTCGACAACCTCGTCTGCGACATATTAACACTTCCTGGGATATTATCAATAGCAATAATTTCCCTGCCTTCAGTCCGCATTTTTTCAACAAACTCTTCCGTCGTCGCCAGATACGTAATATGCAGATATTTATCCGTCATCATCGCACCGCGCTTATTCCATTGCCTGCGCCCAATCACATAAATCTGCCGCACGCCAAACGCATTAGCACTCCTGACAATTGTCCCCATATTAAAATCTCGCTCGGTATTTTCCAGCGCAATCACCAGACCGTGATCTTCAGAATCCAACTCACTTACAATCTCCAATTCGCTCCGACCCTTAAACTTATCAATGACATTTCTTTTATCTTCCATCTCTGTTATTTTAGCAAAATTCCTGAATAAATAACAAAAATCGAGAGACTTCTATTGACTTTTTGCGCAAGGTGTGGTATAAATAAAAGTAGCTTTCGTTGATGAGTTGAGTAAATCCTTGTCCGAAAGTGAACTTTGACAGGCAATCGAATACAAGATGAGTTTTTATTTCTTTTTTTAAAACCACCATAAGAGAGATAAGATCTCGTCTTGTATTGTTAAGAGAACAATACGTTGCATTCCCGCGGATGAGAGCACCAGAGAGGTGTGAGTACCATGTACAACTACTATGTCGAGAATCTTAGCGCAAACTTCAACAAAGCTCAGACCTCTTGGAAAGAGGTCAAAGCGCAGCTCGAAGAAGTCTACGCGCTAGACATTTCAAAGTCCGCTTGCAAAGCTCGCACAACTCGAGCGTCAAACAATGTCGAGCGTTGGTTCAAGAGGGTTGAACTCCTTACGGCCAGACTCCCTGAGGGTAAGAAGTCTTCTATCGTAAAACTACTTACCGAGCTTGGTAAAGAGCTTGGTAAAGGGCCGAAATCAGGGCGGCATCTCAAAGCCTTCTCGTCCTTGTGCAACGCCATCTCCGATCTTCCTATCGACAAAGACCAGGAGAGGGCGATCATGGAATACGTGCGGTCTATTAGCGACCGCATCACCGATATGCAGGGCGACTTAAAGTCCTTGTGGCAGTCCTTGTAGATTAACAAGGACCAACGTCTCTACATGACAGGAGGTGATTGTTCTTTTACGATTGCCTGTCATGTAGACTATGAACTTATGATATTAAAAATCACCCTGAGCATGGGTGATTTTCTTATGGTGAAAAAATCAGTTCTTGGTGCGGATGAAAGGACTTGAACCTTCACGTACTTGCGTACACTAGCACCTGAAGCTAGCGCGTCTACCAATTCCGCCACATCCGCATGGGCTACGCGTCAATTATAGCCCAATTCTCACCCAGTATCAAGCTTGATTACGAAGCTTACACCATGCGTTTAATTCCGCCGCCAACTCCTTTGGTTGAGCCTCCGCTTTAATTCCTGGATTAAAAATTCCAGCTGGATCAAAGATTTTTTTCACCTTCGCGTATAATTGCTTTTCATCATCTGGCAGATTTTTATAGATAAAGTTGGCCTTCAGTCTTCCGTCACCACCAAATCCTGCAAATGAGCCTTCATACTTATTAACAATCTGAGAAATTTCCGCCAACAACTGAAGAATCTTCTGGCGTTCACTCACCTTTTTACTATCAAACGTCGGATGTAGAGAAATATAATCGCTTGAAAAATCAACAAAAACTGGCAAATCCACGCTGTACTTAGCCTCCAGCGACTTCAACTCGCTAAGGAAACTGTCAATCTTTTCTGGCGCCATTAAAATCCCTGAGAAAACGCGTGGCGTAATCATATGCGGTTCGCTCGGAGTTTCCGCCAAAGCCAAAACAGAGTGCAAACTGAACAAATCCTGCTCTTCCAAGTGCAGAGTTTTTATGTCAATCACTTCTGATGATTCCAATTTTCTAGTCAATTTCTTCGCGGCTTTATTACGTGCTCTGTCAGAAAAGTCGTCAAAGATAGCCAAAACCACCGCACCCTTAAAGCATTCTTTCGGCGCCCACTCAACAACTTTACCGGCGACCGCAGCCTGACGGAAGAATCGCCCGTCGATTATTTCCACCGTCGACGCCTTATTTTTCATCGCTAATTCCACGGCTGATTGCGCGTCTGACAACTTTTTATATGATGCGGCAACAACTGAATATTCTGGACGAATAAATTGCGCCTTCATAATAACTTCGCAAATCACACCCAGACTTCCCTGACTACCAATAAACAGCGGCGTCAAATCAAACGACCCGTCTTTTTGCTTCACCCGAGAAATCCCACTGTATCCAACTGTATCTGGCAAAGCTGGATCCATTTGCGAAATCAGCTCGGCGTTATCTGAGATTAGATTGTCAATCTCTCGATAAATCTCGCCCTCAAACGTCGATAAGCCCTTTTTCTTACTCAATTCGCGTCGAGATATGCGACCAGTCTGAATCACGTCGCCGTTACTTAGGACAATTTCAAGCTGCTGAATGGCGTCAGCAAAACGGCCATGCGCGCCAGATAATATTCCAGACGGAGCTGTATTAATTGCGCCACCAATCGTGCCTTCTTCCGCCACATATGAAGTTCGCGGCAAGCCCAAGCCTTTATGAGTAGACAAAGTTGCGTTGATTGCCGAAAGAGAGATTCCCGCTTGAGCATGAATCAGCTGTTGGCGAGGATCAATACCAACCACACGATTCATATATGTTTTTTCGTCAATTGCAATGCCTTTATTCGTCGCTGCGCCAGTTTCATCATTGCCACAACCACGAACAAACACAGGTAAAACATGACCTTTCTCTGCCAATTGAGAACAAAATCGCATCACTTTCCTGATGTCGTTCATATTAGCCGCACGAACAATCATTTCTGGTCGGCGCGCCAAAAGTCCATTGTCAACCTCAACTTGACTCAATGCAAAATCCTGCGACGCGACTTCGCCACTAAGATGTTCATTCAAATATTTCGCAACTTTATTCATCAATCCTCCTTGGTATGTTACTTCAATTTTAGCATAAGCGCGGACAGTTGATAAGTAGAATTTGTTTTGATATAATCAGGTTATGCGGATGTGGTGGAATTGGTAGACACGCATGCCTTAGGAGCATGTGCCTCACGGCGTGAAGGTTCAAGTCCTTTCATCCGCACCAAGAACTGAAATTTTTCACCATAAGAAAATCACCCATGCTCAGGGTGATTTTTAATGTCATAAATTAATATTTCAGGAGATATATGACAAGCAGCCATAAAAAAGAACGAAACACGCTCATCATATATCCTATCCGAAGGGTCAGCTGCGATACCGCGACCTATACTCCTCCGCCAGTTCCTTTATCTGCTCTTTCATGCATTTTTCGATTTCGAACAGGGCATGATTAACGCTTTTCGCGACGTCGTGATCAATCTTACGATCATTCCCGAGCCTACAGATCTTCCACTGAGCATCTTCAATCTCACGCAGGAAATTCTCTATAGTTGAGAAGCCTATTCTCATGAATTCTGAATCATCCACTCTTTCATCTTTCTTCTCGTCCCCATTGTGGAGCAGGTTAGATGTGTACTTTCACACACAAGACGAGATCTTATCTCTTTTAATTTTTTTAGAAGAAATAAAAACTCGCCTTGTGATTGGCTGCTTGTCAATGAACAATTTCGGATAAGGATTAAATCTCATCAACTTATCAACGAAATCCGTTCTCATTTATACTACACTTGTGTAAAAAAGTCAATAGAATACACTAGGCGTAGCTTGTCAGGACTTGAAACCTGAACTATAATTAGCTCACATCACGAGTTCGTTAAATAAAACGACAGATGTAATTACGGGAAATTAGCTCAGTTGGCTAGAGCGCACGATTCACATTCGTGAGGTCACAGGTTCGAGCCCTGTATTTCCCACCATTTCACGTTAGGTATAAATATGGCTAAACACAACTTTCACTCTTTTTATTTTCCCCTTATCGTGGTAAAATTTTATATTAAGAGGAAGGTCTGTGTTAATATCAGACCATATTTTTATGAAGGACGCTAGCAAGATTCGAAATATTGCCATTATTGCCCACGTCGACCACGGCAAAACAACCATGGTTGACGGGCTATTAAAGCAGTCGCGAACATTCCGCGACAACCAAGCCGAGATGAGCCAGGAATTGATTATGGATTCCGGCGATCAAGAGCACGAGCGCGGCATCACCATCACCGCCAAACAAACGTCAATTTTTTACGGCGACTACAAAATAAACATCATTGACACGCCAGGACACGCCGATTTCTCTGGTGAAGTTGAGCGAACCTTGAATATGGCTGATGGCGTTCTGCTGATTGTGGACGCGCAGGAAGGTCCGATGCCTCAGACTAAATTCGTATTAGCGAAGGCGCTTGAGCTGGGACTGAAGCCTGTCGTGATTATCAATAAGATTGACAAGCCAGCCAGGCGAATTGCCGAAGTTGAAGACGAGCTGAGCGATCTGTTTTTGGAGCTAGCGACCGATGATTCTCAATTGCAATATCCAATTTATTACGCAATCGGACGCGACGGAAAATCATGGAAAGAAATTCCCGCTAACACCGACGAAGACGCGGATTTGACGCCAATTTTTGATGCGATCATCAACGATATTCCAGCGCCAGACGTGACGGAAAACGGCGCGTTTCAACTGCTTGTTACCAGCTTGCAATACGACACATTCCAAGGAAAATACGCGATTGGGCGAATTGCTCGCGGATCCGTTAAACGTGGCTTGCAAGTCAGTTTGATGAAAAATGGCGAAGTCGCGGGTTCTGCACGAATTGAGAAAGTTTTTGGCTATCGCGGCTTGAATCGTGAAGAGCTTGACGAAGCTTTTGCTGGCGACATTGTGGCGCTGGTTGGAGTGGCTGATGCGCATATTGGCGATACGATTGCCGACAAAGAACAGCCTGAAGCGCTACCGACAATTGACATCGAGGCTCCAACTTTGAGTATGTACCTCGGACCAAACACCAGCCCAATGAAAGGTCGCGAGGGCGAGTTTACGACATCCAGACAAATTGGCGACCGATTGAAGCGAGAGCTTGAAACCAACGTGGCGCTACGCGTTGAGGAAAACGGAATTGGCTTTACGATTTCTGGACGCGGCGAATTGCACTTGAGTGTTTTGATTGAAACCATGCGACGTGAAGGATTTGAGTTTGAGGTTGGACGACCGCAAGTCGTTACAATTACCGAGGACGGCGTCGAAAAAGAACCGATTGAAGAATTGCAAATTGAAGTCGGAAGCGAATTTATCGGCGCGATCAGCCAAGAGCTCGGCGCGCGGCACGCCGAAATGAAATCTCAGGAAACAACCACCGCTGGCGCTGCTCGTTTGACTTACATTTTGCCGACGAGGGCGCTGATTGGTCTGCGCAACATTTTATTGACTGCCACCAGAGGTACGGTGATTATGAATTCCCTACCTCACGGATATCAACCGCTTGGCGGAAAATTGCCAAAAACCCGCAATGGAGTTTTGATCGCGTTCGAGGCTGGCACGACAACACCTTACGCTTTGCAAGCGGCGGAAGCGCGCGGCGAATTACTGGTCGGACCAGGAACGGAAGTTTACGCCGGAATGATTGTCGGAATTTACAATCGCCAAGAAGACATCGAAATCAACGTTTGTAAAGCCAAGCATTTGACTAACATGCGCTCCAAATCGTCGGATGGAACTGTGCAATTGACGCCATTTACGCAGTTTAGCTTGGAGCAATGTATCGATTTTATTGAAGACGACGAGCTTTTGGAAGTTACACCAAAGTCATTACGACTTCGCAAACGATATCTGGACGCAAACGAACGAAAACGCGCCGCGAAACAATAATTGCGTAAACCATAAAAATAACCGCCCCGTAATGAGGCGGCTATTTTTAATGTAAGAATCGGTTAGTTGACAAGAGTTTCTTTGACTCGGCGAGAAGCAAAGAAGTACAAGATTACCAATCCTTCTACTATTAGCATTGTAACGATTCCGGTAATAAATGCCGGAACCTCTACACCTGACCTTCCGGATGCATATATAACTACCGCATTTGCAACATTACCCAATCCAGCTGTGGCGATCGTAGCAACGGCTAGCCACTTACCAAGACGCTTCTGCATCGTTATGAACACAACTGCACAAATAGCTAAGACCACTAGTATAGGTGAAAATATCAAAGAAATAACGTTCTCTGGCTGGCTAAGATTCATTATTGCCTGGAAAAACACTGCTGTATTGACAAGGCTACCGATAACAAAACAAACCACAAAGAACATTAACCAACCCTTAACACCCTTCAGGGATTCCGCCATCACGACATATTGCACAGGCGCTGCTTGAGGTTGTGCAAAATATTGTTGGCTAACTGGTTGCTGCTCATACGGTGTGTTCTGCGGTTGTGGCGCGGGACCGTATTGTGCGTTTGGATCAGGCTGTGGCGCATATTGCGGCTGCTGAGGTTCTTGTTTTGGCATATTAACTTCTCCTTTTAAGAATATTGATATGCCAATTATACCACATCCTTAATTTCCTCTGGTAAAAATCCTTTGTCATGCTTAAAACCAGCTTGCCACTTATAGCCCTTGTTATAGCCCAAATCTTTCATCAATTTGGTCGGAGCGTTCCTGAGGTGCAACGGCACGGGAGAATTCGGATATTTGCGCGCCAATTCAAAAGCGCTATACATTAAATCAGTAATTTCACGCGACTTCTGGCTGCGAGCCAACGCAATAGCGCAATGGAATAAATTATACTTAGCCTCCGGAAGACCGACGCGTTCGACAGCCTCAAACGTTGCAATTGCCAAGCTCAGCGCACCATTACCCGCCAGCCCGATATCTTCCGATGCAAAAATCACCATTCGCCGAGCAATAAACTTCGGATCCTCGCCCGCGTCAATCATCCGCGCCAAATAATACGTCGCAGCCGTCGCGTCACTGCCCCGCAATGACTTGATAAAAGCGGAAATCACGTCGTAATGCGAATCACCTTTTTTATCATAGCCCGGAAGTCGCTTCTGAGCCGCCGCCTTAACCACTTCCGGCGTTACTTTTTCATTAAAACTCAGCGCCAACTCCAAATTGCCCAGCGCCACCCTTGCATCGCCATCTGATAATTCCGCCAAATAATCCAGGGCTTTGGGCGAAACTTGCTTGGACTTTTTCAGAACTTTCAGCGCTCTTTTTAATACGGATATGATTTCGTCTTTTGTCAATCGCTGGAGAACCAAAACCCGTGAACGCGACAATAGCGGCGTGATGACTTCAAAGCTCGGATTCTCGGTCGTCGCACCGATTAACGTAATTAGCCCACTCTCAACGTGCGGCAAAAACGCGTCTTGCTGCGCCTTATTGAAACGATGAATTTCGTCAACGAATAGAATTGTTCTAAGTCCTAAATTCCAATTCTGGCGGGCATGCTCAATTACCTGCTCAACGTCTTTTTTTCCGCTCGTAACTGCCGACAATTCAATGAACTCCGCCTTCACCTCGCGCGCAATAATCCGCGCCAATGTCGTCTTTCCAGTCCCCGGCGGACCCCACAATATCAAACTTACCGGCTCGCCATTCTTAACGATTCGCCTCAATAACTCGCCCTCGCCAAGCAAATGACTCTGCCCTATCACCTCGTCCAGCGTCTGCGGTCTCATCCGTTCAGCCAGTGGCTGCCTACTATCACTCATACTTCCATTATATCGCGAAATCCATAAAGCCAAAAAGTCGTCCGCCGTTTACACTTTCCTCACACAAAATGCTACAATAGATCTATATAAATAGGAGGAAAAATGGGAGCATTTGTAGTAATAATCTTAGTATCTATCGGACTTTATGTGCTTGGTGGCATTAAAATTGTCAATCAATATCAGCGCGGCGTGGTTTTAACACTTGGTCGATTTACTGGCGTTCGCGAACCAGGATTAAGAGTCGTCATTCCAGGATTGCAGACAATGATGTTAGTCGATATTCGTTCAACTCCAATTGACGTTCCAAAACAAGAAGTCATTACCAAAGACAACGTCACGGTTGGCGTTGATGCGGTGGTTTATTTCCGAGTGATTAACGCGCCAAAAGCCGTGTTGGAAACCACGAACTATATTTACGCGACTAGCCAATTTGCCCAAGCAGCACTGCGCGACGTCACCGGTAACGTTGATATGGACGATTTGCTTGCCAAGCGTGAAGAAATTTCCCAGCAAATCAAGGAAATTGTTGATGCCGAAACTGACAAATGGGGTATCGATGTCGAGAATGTTAAGATTCAGAATATCGAACTTCCTAGTGATATGAAACGTGCTATGGCCAAACAAGCCGAGGCAGAACGCGAGCGCCGTGCCAACATCATCAACGCTGACGGTGAAAAAGCTGCAGCTGAGACATTAGCCCAAGCCGCAGAAATCCTAGCAAAAACTCAAGGCGCTATCAATCTGCGAACGTTGAACACCTTAGAGCGAATCTCTACAGAGCCAAGCCAAAAGACGATGATGTTATTCCCGATTGAACTCATCGATGCAATCCGCGGCGGCAAAAAATAAAACAATTACTAATAAAATAAGCACTCTGTAATTTTACAGGGTGCTTTATAATCTCTGGTGCGGATGGGGAGAGTCGAACTCCCATCTCAACCTTGGGAAGGTCACATAAT
>CAUTKJ010000012.1:0-10158 GCA_963539185.1 uncultured Candidatus Saccharibacteria bacterium
CATGCCCACCTTAGGCAATGAGTATTTTCTTCTCATGCTTATAATTATATCAAAGATTACGCAGATGATATAATAAATATATGAGTTTATCTATTGGAATCGTTGGCTTACCGAACGTCGGCAAATCGACACTTTTTAACGCTTTAACAAATAACGACATTTTGGCGGCTAATTATCCGTTTGCGACAATTGAGCCGAACACAGGAATTGTTCCCGTGCCAGATAATCGCCTACAGATTTTAGCCGATCTTTATCATGCGCAAAAAATTATTCCAGCCACTGTAACTTTTGTTGATATTGCAGGGCTGGTTGCTGGCGCGTCTAAGGGTGAAGGTCTAGGCAATAAGTTTCTACACAATATCAGAGAGTGCGACGCAATTATTCATGTTGTCCGCGCGTTCGAAAATTCAAAGATTCTGCGCCATGATGAAGCACCGATTGACCCTAAGAAAGACATTGAGGTTATAAATACTGAGCTTATTCTGGCCGATCTACAAACTCTTGAAAAACGCCTGCCTCAACTTCAAAAAGAAGCCAAAGCGAGCCCAAAAGCTCGCCAAAAAGTTGAATATCTGCAGTCTTTAATCGACAATTTACAAAAAGGCGTACCAATTTCCGCCCTGTCAGATGTGGATTTTGAGGCAATTTCTGACTTACACCTACTCACCGCCAAACCCGTTATTTACGCATTTAATGTCGACGAAGAAGGATTGAACAATTCCGATCTACAGAGTCAATTGACCGAACTCGCCAGCCCAGCAAAAGCCGTTTTTGTCTGCGCAAAATTAGAGGAAGAATTGAAGGGCTTATCTGAAAATGACGCCAAAGAGTTATTAGAAAGCTACGGCGTCAAGGAAACTGGACTCGCTAAACTTATTCATGCGGCCTACGATACGCTCGGACTACAAAGCTACTTAACTGCGGGCGAAAAAGAAGTCAGAGCTTGGACGATTCACAAAGGCTGGACTGCACCGCAAGCTGCGGGCGTTATTCACTCGGATTTTGAGCGCGGATTTATTGCCGCACAAATTGTCGATTTTAACGATTTAGTCGCAGCAGGATCAGAAGTTAAGGCTCGTGAAAACGGCAAAATTCGCACCGAAGGAAAAACCTACGTCATGCAGCCAAATGACGTCGTTGAATTTAGATTTAACGTTTAGATAATTTCAATTTGTAAAATCGCTCGAGATTACCCTTACTGCCAGCCACTTCACTGTCTTTTTTATCTAAAACGACGAAATATTTCCTTGCCCAATCTTCAAAGTCGGATAAAATCTGTCGGCGAACTTTATCGTTTTTAATAATTCCCTTATTAACCTGATGTCGCCCCGCTTCGAATTGAGGTTTCACCATAGCAATCAATATCGTATTCGTGTTCATCAAATTTTCTACCACGTGCGGCAAAATTTCCCTCAGAGATATAAACGACACATCGCCCACGATAATGTCAATTGCTTCATCTGTATAAAAATCACGAATATCGGTCTTTTCGTGAAGAACAATTTTTGGATTCGGTCTCAAACTTGGATGGAGCTGCTCCGTTCCAACATCAACAGCAAATACCTTTTTGGCGCCATGACGCAGTGAATAGTCAGTAAATCCGCCCGTACTCGAACCAATGTCCAGAACAGTTTTATCCTGAAAATTAAGATGAAAATACTCCGCCACGCTTGCCAGTTTTAAGCCAGCTCGCGAAACATAAGTTTCTTTCTTCTCGAGCTTTATCTCGTCCGAATCAGACACCATAGTCCCTGATTTTTGGACAATTTTCTTATTCAAAAAAACATAGCCCAGGCGAATAAAATTATCCGCCTGAGATCTTGTTGTCGCCAAACCGCGCTCAACCAGGGCTTTATCTAATCGCTGTTTCATTAAATATGACTATTTCTTTCGCTCGCGATATTCACCAGTCGATGTGTCAACGCTAATAATATCGCCCTGCTTGATAAATGCTGGAACTTTGACAACTAGCCCCGTCTCCAAAGTAGCGTCTTTTAGCACAGATGAAGTCGTATCACCCTTAACCACATCTTCCGTGTAGGTAACTTCCAGATATTTATTCTTTGGTAGTTCAACGTTGATCACTCGACCGTCGAAGAATTGAAGGCTTAATTCGTCGCCTTCTTTCAGATATTTACTAGCATCGTCCACGATTTCCGCAGCCAGCTCAAATTGCTCAAAGCTAGTCGGGTCCATGAAATAGAACTTGTCACCGTCGTTATACAAATATTGCGCAGTTTTATTATTTACTTCCGCAGCTTCGATTCGCTCTTGACCCTTGAAAGTCTTTGGAATAACACTTCCGTCAATTAGGTTTTTCAATTTCACGTTAACAATCGAACCGCCACGACCCATAACTTTTTGGCCGTATTCTACGACGCGATATGGCTTGCCGTCAATTTGACAAACTACGCCTTTTTTCAAATCAGTTGGCTGATACATATTTTCTCCTTTCCAATAAAATATCTCGCTGCCAAATATATCATAGCAACGAGATATTGCGCATTAAACGTTCCTAGTTGCTAGTAACAAATGGCAACAAAGCCAAGTGGCGAGCACGCTTAATTGCTACCGCCAAGCTTCGCTGTTGCTTTTCGCTCAAACCAGTCTTACTGATTGGCTCGATTTGACCGTAAACATTGATGTAACGTTGCAAAGTTTTTACATCTTTATAGTCAAAAATAATCGGTGGATTTTTCTTCAATTGTGCCATTTTAATCTCCTTATTAGAATGGAATTTCGCTTAGGTCAATTGGCTTATCGTCAATTTCCGTTACGACTTCCTCTTTTTTAGTAGTCTTTGGTGCTGCAGAACCTGAATTGTCGCCGCTTGGACCGTCTAAGAACGTTACATCTGAAGCAGTGACTTCAATTCGACTCTGTCTTTTACCAGTATCCTTATCTTCCCAGCTATCCTGTCGCAGTCGTCCTTGGATTAAAACCCGACGACCTTTGCTTAGATATTGCATTACCAAATCACCAAGTTTATCCCAAGCTGTGATGTTGAAAAAGTCAGCCTGATCGTCTTGAGATTGTCGATCAACAGCGATACTAAAACTAACTACGTTCTTGCCAGAAGCAGTTGTTCGCTGTTCTGGATCACGTGTCAATCTACCCAACAAAATCACTTGATTGATACTTCGTGCCATATTCTATCCCCTCTTTCACCTTACGGTAGTTAGGCTTATTTACTTGATTCGCTTGAATCAGATTCTTCGTTGCGTGCTTTTTGCTCGCTTAATGCTTGACGAGTTTTTTCATCAGTTTTTACCAATAGGTAGCGCAAAACTTCATCGGTAATATTAAGTGTGTTGGAAATCTTCAATAAAGCTGGTGCCGGCAATTTAACCTCAAAACAAACGTAAACTGCAAAATCTTCACGCTTGATTGTGTAGGCCAATTTTTTCTTGCCCCAGTTATCTTCTTTGGTAATTTCACCACCGTTAGCAGTGATTAAACCACGTACCTTATCCAACGCTGAATCTAGATTAGCCTCTAAATCCGGGTGAATAAGAACAGTTAGTTCGTATTCGTTCATGTTTCCTCCTCTGGAATCCATTTACGGATGCTTACGCTGTCTCACGCAAGCTTAGGTTAATATTCAATTGTTATTATATCACTAAATGACTTATATTGCCAATCTCACTACTGATAAATCGTAGCAATTGCTATTCCGCCAGCAATTCATCAAGCTCTTCTGGACTAGAAATCAAAACATCACGTGGCTTAGAACCATTCTGTGGACCAATGATTCCCCGCTCTTCCATCTCTTCAATAATTCGTGCTGCTCGCTGATAACCAATCCCCAGACGCGTCTGCAGCATACTCGTTGAGGCTTTGCGACGCTCGACTACCACACGAACCGCATCCTTAAACTTATCGTCACCACCTTCCGACAAGTCCATCACGACGCCGCCCTTGCCGTCCAATTGAACTGGCTGAGCCACCACTTCGTCGTTGTATTGCGGAGCCATCTGCATACGCAAATGATCGGCAATTTTATTCACCTCGTCATCCGTCACCCAGGCGCCCTGAATACGTTTTGGTTTACTCATGCTTGTTACGTAAAATAGCATATCACCCTGACCCAATAATTTCTCAGCGCCAGATTGGTCTAAGATCGTAATACTGTCAACCTGGCTAGCGACCGTAAAGGCAATTCGCGCTGGAACGTTCGCCTTAATCAAACCAGTAATCACGTTCACACTAGGGCGCTGCGTTGCCAACACTAAGTGAATACCGACCGCTCGCGATTTCTGTGCCAAACGAACAATTAACGTCTCAACATCCTTTTTAGCCATCATCATAAGATCAGACATCTCGTCCACCACAATCACGATATACGGCATCGATCCATCTTCATGCTCCTGAACATTGCCATTTTCATCAGCAATCGCAATCTTCTTAGCGCGCGACTGCAGCCTCTTGTTGTATTCCTTAATATTACGGATTTTCTCGCCCGCCAACAATTTGTAACGTCGTTCCATCTCATTCACTGCCCACTTCAAGGCTGAAATGGTCTTCTCTGGTTCATTAATAACTGGCGTAAGAAGGTGCGGAATATCAGCGTACGGCGCCATTTCGACTTGCTTCGGGTCAACCAAAATCAACTTCATATCACTCGGACTATTGCGATACAGCAAGCTACACAGCAAAGTATTAATCATCACAGACTTACCAGAACCCGTTTGTCCAGCAATCAACAAATGCGGCATCTTCCCCAGCTCACCCACAACAACTTGACCGGATATATCTTTACCAATTCCAAAACTCAAAGGATCACGAGCAGCAGCCCACTGTTTTGACGACAACGTACTTCGTAATCGCACCTCGGCAGCCTTACGGTTAGGCACCTCAATACCAACCGCTCGCTGACCAGGAATTGGCGCCTCAATCCTTAAACTTTGTGCTGCCAAATTAAGCGCAATATTAGTTTCCAGCGCCGTAATTCGCGTCAATTTAACCCCACTTGGCGGTCTTAAAGTGTACTGCGTAACTTTTGGACCAACATTAATATCGCCCATCGCCGCCTCAATATTAAACTCAGCCAACGTATCGTGAATTATTTGGGCGTTCTGACGCGTGTCTCCAGCATCAGCACCGCTTTCGTTCTTCTCTAATAGATCCAAGCTTGGCGCTTCCCAATTCGGATCACGAGTTGCCACCAAAGCCTGCTCTTCATTGACCTTTTCTGGCTTCTCCACTTTCTTCAATAGACTCTTTTTCTCTTTGGCTGTATCAATTATTGGCACGCCAGCGTTTAGCTTAATTTCTCCCAGGTCGGTCTTTTTCTCTTCTTCTGCTGGCTGAGCAATTGATGCCTTCTTCATAACAGAACGATTATTATCATCCTCCTTGGTATTACTCTTGATCATCCCCCAAAGTTTACTGAAAACTGTAAACGGTGACGTTTGAGTAATAAATAGAACTGTTATAAACGCCAAAACCAGATAAATAATCACAGCAATTGCCGAATCTACCATTTTCAGTGTAGCCGTGTTCAATATGTCGCCCACAAATCCACCAGAATTCGGATGCGAAGCCGTCTTCATTAACCCAAACAATCCAGAAAACCACACAATTTCCAGAATTGCCGCAAACTTCACCACTGCAGGTAATTGATTCTCTTCCGCTCGGAAAGTCTCAACCGCCAAATAAATCAGTAATATCGGCAAGGCGTACGCTGTATAGCCAATTGTTTTTACGGTTGCCATATCAATCCATTGCAGAACCGGACCACCGACGCCAAACCACGATACGACGAGTAGCAGAGACAAAAGAATAAGCATCACCGCGCCAACTTGCGACCAAAAACCCGCCGGCAAACTATGCTGCGGCTTGGCTGGTGCGGATTTTTTCGTGCTCTTTCGTTTTTTTGCCATAATCGTTTTTATTATACACTGATTTTACACTTATTAACAGATGTAAAATCAACTTAATACGCTTAGTATTATAGCATAATTCACCAGTAAAATCAATTCAGAACCTTAGTACGGGCGAGTATTCTGTCGCTCTCTGGCTTTTGTGTCGTTTGCTTCAGTATCTGGCACTTGACGCTGAGGAAAACGACGACGCGGCGCAGTTGGAAGAGTCATTTTTGACTCGCCCGAGGCGGGTCTCTTACCGCGCGCTGGCGATTTTGAAACAGAATGAGCTGACGTAGCTTCCGACTTTACAGACTTCAAGCCACCAACTTCGTTTATCACCGGAATAACAATTGGTGTTCGGCGAGTCTGATCGTACAATATATGCGTAATCTCATCTTTAATTTCTTTTTTGATCACATCCAAATCATATTTGCCAGAAAAACTACGTGCCGCTTTTTGCTTCAAGTATTGGCGAATCATATTCATCAACTCTTCAGAGTCGCGCAAGTAAATAAATCCGCGAGAAATAATGTCTGGGCTAGTCAATAATCGTCCTGTGCCGCGCTGTACGGTCAACACCACAACAAACATTCCCTCTTGCGACATGTGAATGCGGTCTTTCAGCACAACCTCAGAAACAATCGCGCCAGTGTCATCATACATCACACCGCCAACATGAATTCGCCCAGCCTTCTTTGCTTGCCTTTCAATATCAATTTCAATAATATCTCCAGCATCACACACAAAAATATTCTTACGAGGAATTCCGCATTCTTTTTCCGCCAACCTAGCATTATGCACCAACATATGGAATTCACCGTGAATTGGCATGTAATAAGTTGGGTTAAGCGCGTTGATCAATTTGACATGGTCGTCATAATAGCCGTGACCCGACAAGTGTAATGGACCGATTCCCGTCAAGTGAGTCTTTCCGTTCTGAATGACATCAGAACCTTCGCGCATCAAACCGTCAACCGTTCGTACCACACTTTTCTCATTGCCAGGAATTGGATTTGAGCTAAACACCACAACATCCGAGCCCTTAATCTTCATATATTTATGAGCGCCCGTCGCCATGCGATTTAAGACGGCGTTAAATTCACCCTGCGAGCCAGTACAAACTACGGCAATTTGATTATCCGGTAATTTAACAATATCTTCCATCTTCATGATGGTGTCTTTAGGAATCTTAATCGTCCCCGAACGCAACGCCACTTCCAGGTTTTGAATCATCGAGAATCCAGCAAATGCCACCTTTCGTCCATGCTTATGTGCCTCTTCCAAAATTAATTGCAAGCGATGCACCTGTGACGAGAAACAACTTAAAATCACTCGACTATTACTAAACTTGTCCATCACTTGACCGATGGAATACTGAATATCAAACTCCGTGTGCGTGTGCGTACCAGCCGATTCACAGTTGGTCGATTCATTCATAAACATCAAAATGCCTTCTTTTGAAGCCACTTCCGTAAGTCGCTCAAGGTCAAACTTCTGACCGTCAACTGGACTCTCCTCAAATCGCCAGTCACCAGAATCGACAATCACACCCATTGGAGTTCGAATAATCACCGCCGTAGAATCAGGAATTGAGTGGTTAACTCGCACCAACTCGATTGAAAAATGCTTAGAAACTTGAACAATTTCGTGACTCAGCGGATCCATCACTCGATAATCCGGCTTGAAATCCACTTCTGAATCGTCCATCGTTCGATCAAGCATGCCAATCGTAAACTTAGAGCCATAAACTGGCGCTGGAATACGATGAATGAAGTGACGGAACGAACCAATGTGGTCAAGGTGTCCATGCGTAAAAACATGCGCCTTAATTTTATGCTTATTCTCTTCCAGCCAAGTAATATCTGGCGTGATGTAATTGATGCCCGGATAATCACTGCCCGGGAACAGAAATCCCATATCTACGATGATAATCTCATCATCATATTCGATGGCGTTCATATTCTTACCAATTCCCATTTCGCCCACGCCACCAATTGGAATAATCCGAAGTTTCGGCTGACCACCACGAACAGTCTTTGGCTGCATTTTGGCACTAAATTGCTCACCGCCATATCCGTTGTAAATCGACTTATTCACAGGAATATCAATCAAGTGCTGTGAAGCCCTGAGATTAACATTCTCGCTTGTTCGTCGCTGAGCTCTAAAAACCTCACCCTTACGAGTAGTTGTGCTATTCAAAACTGCATTGTTGCTTTTCTTTGACTGCGGACGCTTGTTGGCGTCATCTTTTTGCGGTGTTGCTAGTCGCCGCTGACCCATATTGTTATACTCCTTTTTTATTACAATATAATTCAAAAACCAGGTATAGAGGTGAACTGACGTAAATTCCTCTAGTTAGTACTCTTATATTAGCAAACCGCTCATTTTTTGTCAAAGAACAATGTTTTATAACAGAGGCCAATTAATCGTCGCCATCCACCGACGTGTGTGCGAATTTACGCTTGCCACGATAAGCGAAGAAGCCGATTGTCAATAAATTAGCCACCAACAAGAATCCAGCCAAAACCCACATACTGCCGCCATAAAATGCGTTATCTAGCCCGCCCGAAATAGCCTGGCGCAATGCACGAATCGAGTAAGTCATCGGCACTAGCGGATTAATTGCTTGGAAAAATCCGTTGGCAGTTTGAATTGGGAATGTTCCTTCACTGGAGCCCAATTGGAGCACCAAAAGAACCATCGCTAGGAATCGCCCTGGATTATCCAAAACAATCACCAAAAGCGACACAATCGACATATACGCAAACGACGTCAGATAAATTGCCCCAATAAAATGTACTGGATGCTCTGGAGTTAGCCCTAAGAAAAACACCATCACCAACATCAAAATCGTTGCTTGCATAAAGGCCGCCACGCCAGCCACCGAAGCTTTAGATAGCCACCAACGAATCGCACTTTCTTGCTCGGAAAAAGTTTTGCGGATCGGATAAATAACGTTCAGGACAATTGCCCCAACGAACAAACTTAGCGACAAAACATACGGCGACAAAGCGTAGCCATAGTTCGGAACATTGCCCTTTTCCGTCACTTCCGACTTCACTGGATTTGCAATTTGCTGCTGAGTCGTAGCGCCAGTTGGTTGAATTTTTATGCGATTAGAAGCGTCCGCCAATTTATTCGCCAGCGTATCCGCGCCGCTTGCTAGTTGCGAAGTTCCATCAATCAACGCGCCCGAGCGATTCTCTAATAAACTTGCGCCATTCGCCAATTTTTGACTGCCCGATTTTGCTTCGTTTAAGCCGTTTGTTAAGCTTGCCGAGCCCGCCAATAATTGATTGTTTGCAAATCGCACACTGTTATAGCCGTTAAATGCGGTAATTGCGTTTGGTGTCAATTGATTCACGCCGTTATTCAATGTAGAAACTCCGGCCTGAAGTTGTGTTTGTTGTGCTGATAGTTGCTGTTTTAGCGCTTGAAGATCTTCACGTAGCGTCCCCATCTGCGCGCTAATTATCTGAGTTTTTGTTAATGCTTGATAAATATTGCTAATTTGCGGCAAACTTATCGTCGTAGAATCGCTACCAGAAGCGGCTACTTGCGCGCTCAAAGTCCGCAAAGTATCGCCCGCCGCCGACAAGTCGGACTCCGAAGCTCGCATTGTTTGCGCCAAAGTTTGCGCTTCCGTTTCTACCTTGTTTTGCTGAGCCATGAGCGCTGGCGATGGATTACTCACGCTGGCGTTTAACTGATTTATTCCCGATTGCAATTGTTTCATGCCGTTAGATAATTGCGACAACTGGGATTCGGTCGGTAAATTGTTCGACAATTGCCCCAATCCCGCCTGCAATTTACGAGAACCGTCGCTGAGTTGCGCCAGTCCGCCAGCCAAGGATTGCTGGTTTACTGCCAACTGTTTCACGCCGCCAACGTATGTTTGCGTGCCAGATTGCAATCGCCCTAATCCGTCGTGCAAAGTTGACGCGCCGTTAGCCGCCGTGTCCAGCCCCATTCCAAGCTTGTCCAAATTCTCCAAAATTCCCTTAGCGTACGCCTGAGTGATTTGTTCAGACACCGAAGATTTGACCTTGGAGGCAGCTTGATTGCTGACTAGCGAACCGATATAGTTTTTCGCTGGCGTGGTCGTAAAATTAATAACCGCTTGCTGAGGTTCAGATTCGGTAATTGATGCCGCTTTCTGTGAAAAGTCGGATGGAATAGTTACCACTGCATAAAAATGCCCGCTATTCACGCCTTCGTCTGCTTGCTGTTTACTGACAAACTCCCAGCCCAAATCGTGATTATCTTTCAGTTTTTTCTCGACAGATTCGCC
>CAUTKJ010000013.1:0-9524 GCA_963539185.1 uncultured Candidatus Saccharibacteria bacterium
GCGGAGCTTTCAATTTGCCGTCAGCGATTGATTGATCGAAAATCTCACCCTTAGCATTCCAGCCAATGTAATAAACAGCCAACTTGGTGTCGTCCTTAACTTCAGCGCCTTCGCCCTCAACCAAATCTTCCTTAACAAGCTCTTTCACGTCACCGGCTTCAAACGCGCCAACTCGTGAGCTAAACTCAGAAAACTTGCCGTAATATTTTTGACTCAATTCATTAGCCTGAGCCTCTACTTTCTTTTTTCGCTCGTCAGTAGCCTTGGTATATTCATCCTGAGCTTTCTTAAACGCGGCTTGGTCTTTGGCTTCATTTCCAGGCGCCACCATCATAGCGACAAATCCGCCAACGGTCCCCAAAAACATCATGCCGGCAATAACCCAAATACCTATTCTCTGGCCTTTTGTAGTTGCCATATTCCTCCTTTATTTACCTTTCAATTATAGCAATTTTTATCAAGCGCAACAAATCACGTTAAACCTGAGCGGCATCAAATTCTTCCGCAGCCATCGCGGCGATCTCCTCAATAATCGGCGCAATATCTCTATCTTCCAGCGTCCGCTCGGCGCTCGTAAACTTTACATTCAAAGTTACAGTTTTTGTCGAATCGTCATTTTTTGGCTGATATATCGCAATTGGCGTTATACTAATTTGTAGCTCACCGTGTTTTTTCGCAACTTCTTCAGCGCAAGCATAAACCTTCACGTAATCAACATTAGAATCCATTTTCAATGAAATATCTCTGGCAGTCGATGGGAAACGACTTAACGGCTGGTAATTATAGTCCTGATTTTTACTCAGATTTTCCTGCAATTTTTCAATATCAATAGAAAACGCTGCCGTGTAATCTGGCAATTTGAAGTTGCGTCGAGCAGATGAAACCAGCTCGCCAACAATCCCCAAATTGTCGCCGTTATTCGCCACAATCCAAGCGCTGCGTTTCGCATCAAATGGCGCTGGAACGTCGCTGTCAGATTCCGTAATCTTCACAAAATCAACCTCAACACTCAAATCCTTCATCAGCCTTTCAGCAATTTTTCTCACCTTGTAAAACGGCGCGCCAACTTGAGGTTTTTTATTCGCATAAACTCCGTCAATGAAAGTCTTTTCAATCGGCAAATTCTCATCGTTAAATCCTAATTTCTTATCGTGAATTTTGCCAATTTCAAACAACATAAATTCATCATGCCCAGATTTTATATTGGCATGAACTTTATCTAACAAACTCGGCAAAATGCTAATTCGGTAATATTGCAAGTCTGGACTAAGCGCATTGCTCAAGCGATATGCACGGCTCGGATCTTGCTCGGAATTTTTCAAAACTCGCTCATGAACAAAGCTATACGTCAAAACTTCGTTCGCTCCAGCTCGCGACAAACTTTGGCGAATTCTCTGCTTCAATTCACGACGCTCATTCTTCAGCGCAGGCTTAATGCTTCGCTCTGGCAAATGACGCGGCAATCTATCAAAGCCATATAATCGCCCAACTTCTTCAACAATATCTTCCGGTAATTCAAGGTCAGTTCGCCAAAATGGACTGTAAACCATCACGCCAGCTTCGCCATATTTATTACCATCGTCAACGATAAATTCAACGTTCTTTAGTAGAGATTCAATCTCATTCTCTGCAAAGTCAACACCCAGACGTTCTTCTACAAACCCCTTAGGAATCAACAATCCACCGTGCCAGTGCTTACCGTCGACCAACACTTGTCGCAATGAAGAATGATTCTTAAATAGCATAGGACTAGCTTGCTCACCACCAACCATACCAATTAACCATTTTAAGACAGGGTCAATTTGTGCTGGCGATTGCCCCTTATTAAACCTAGTCAGAGCGTCGGTAAAAATTCCGTGGCGCATAGCCGTGCGACGTAGTGCGTACATGTCAAAATTGGCACATTCAAGGACAATATTCTTCGTTTCAGCCGAAACTTCAGTGTCAGCGCCGCCCATAATTCCCGCTAGCCCAATCACACCTTCGCCATCAGCAATCACAATATCGTCAGCCGTCAACTCATATTCCTTACTGTTAAGCAAACCGACTTTCTCGCCATCGTGCGCCATTCGCACGCCAAGTTTATGTCCGCGCAACTTGTCGTAATCATAGGCGTGAGTCGGCTGCGCCGTCATAAACATCACATAATTCGTTGCGTCAACGATATTATTGATAGGCTTTCCGCCCATTGCGACTAATTGACATTGCAACCACAACGGACTCGGATGAATATCTACATTTTTTATAGCAATCGCAGAGAATGCGGGCGCGAGCTCATTGGCTTCATTAAACACTTCAAGCTCTAAGCCATCGCTATCTGCGAATTCTTGAATAGCATTATACCAGTCAGGACTATTAAACTGCTGATGAAAAATCCCAGCAATTTCGCGCGCCACGCCGAGTTGCCCAAAACAATCCGGTCTGTGTGTAAACATCTTATTTTCAATTTCCAGCACGTAATCATCCAGCCCAAACACTTCCGCAAAACTTGCGCCAGCCTGAAGTGTAACGCCAGCCGGAATATCACGCTCATTGATCTCGACAATTCCCTCGTGATCCGTACCAATCGCCAGCTCGTCAGCCGCCGCCAGCATACCCTGGCTTAAGATTCCACGCAGCGGTCGCGCATCCAGCACGAACGGCTCGGCGTCATCAAAACTTGCTGGGACGGTGCTTTTTGGCGGCAACCAAATTGCCCACATATCAGCATGAACATTCGGCGCACCGCAAACCACTTGCACATAACCATTGTCATCCCTTGGAACGTCCGCTACACCACCATCGTCAATTTTAGCTACACTCAAACGATCCGCATTCGGGTGCTTTTCACACTCAACAACCCGCACAATGCGCGCGCCACCATATTTGGCCTTCAGGTCAATCACTTCCTCGACACCACCAAGCTGCTGATTGACACGCGACACCAGCTCATCAACTGGCGACAACTCAAAATTAATCAATTGTTTTATAAGATTTAAGCTAACTTTCATATTAATATAATTATATCATCTTACCGACAAGTAATCGACCTTAGAAAACTACAAATAACCAAGGTAAAAAATCATAATCTCATTCACCAAATTCATACCTACATCACGCCCTGAGTATCTTGCATAAATTCTTCAAATATAGATTTTAATTCATAATTTTTCATCATTCACAGTATGTCACATTTACCAAATATTGCCCCTCCATTACAATTGAAATGTGGTTAAAGCAGTATCAAAAGCGCTTATTAAGAATAAAAATAGTAAATATCTACTGCTTTATAGGGGAGACACGCACCCTAATTTCCCTGGACATCTTGACCTTCCTGGAGGAGAAGTAGAACCTGAAGAAACCTCCAGGATGGCGACCGCACGAGAAGTACAGGAAGAAACTGGCATATGTATACATCCAAATGGCTTAAAAAAGCTATTTGTTAAGCAATACAAAAACACAAGACATATACTTTTTGAGATAGTCATAGATAAGACTGAGGCTGACATTTCTGTTAAATTAAGCTGGGAACATAAAAAATACCGTTGGATGACGTTATCGGAACTATTAGATACTAATATTTCAGAAAGCGCAGATCCTTATTATATAGATGTTATTGATTATTTAAAGCATTTATCCGAGACTTGATCTGTCCGACATATTTTCCCATACTGTATGCAGACTTCGCGCGCTCTTTTTTGCTAAGATAAATCTTCCCAACATTCTTACTACTCCCATAGCAAGCCTTATGATACCCTCTTGATCTCCTCTAGCGAAATATACGCCTGTAAAATTATTCTTAGGTCCACGCTGTGGCGAAAGTTTATATCGTCAATCTTATCCAGATCAACCCATTCTGGCGTGCCGTTAGTATAGGTCTTCTCGCTGTCTGTTATACTATCGTTATTGATTTGCCCGTGTATCTGACTGTGGGTAAAGTACAGTTGGATTGACTGATTGGCTTGCGCCTCAGCGTTGCGCTTGAAGAAAGTAGTTGCTTGGTGAATAATTTTATCCGGTGTGATAGTCAGTCCAGTTTCCTCCTTAACTTCACGGACAATTGATTCCTCGATCGTTTCGCCCTTCTCGACGCCGCCGCCAATCAAGCTATAACCGTCCCATTGCCTAGTCAAAAGAATTTTATTATCCTCAATAATAACCGCATATACGCCGACACGAATATTTAATTCGTCAACAGGAACGGTGTATTGATTACCGAAGACGTCTTTACAGATGATGGATTTAATAAAAGTCACCTCTTTCAGATTATAAGCATCCCCTTATCGCGAAACGGCGCGCGGATGTTGGCTGTGGTTTTATTTTAGCATATGGAATAGCAATAGGCTGGAAAGATTAGGTAATTTCTGATGTGTCATAAACAATTCGTCTAGTAGCTAAACTACCTATATATTCCCTGAATTTCATGTACTGACTGTAGCGCAAATCAAAAAACTCTTGATTTTCTACTCCTCTTTTGCCGCGAGCGGCGTAACGAGCTAGTAAAATACTTCGTTTGGCGGTTACTTCTACAAACATATCAATTGATGGTAATCCTTCAGCATCTAACCATTCGGATATTGTAATATACTCATCCGCTTTTCTTGGATAACCATCTATCAGTATTTTTCTACCATCGCTAAGATTATCTTTAACACTTGAAGCGATAAACTGGAGCCCCAATTCCGGAGGTAGCGGCTTCGCCTGACGAATAAGGCGATCGGCTTGCTGTTTTAGTGGACTATCGTCAGCATACGACCGTACAGTCTGCCCAAGTGAAATGTATTCAAACTCTGGAAGTTTGCGAGCGAGTGTTGTTTTGCCGGCGCATTGCGGTCCATGCAATACTATGTTTTGTACACCACTAGTGGCTAGCTCACTTTTTACTGCTGAGGTTTCTAACACTCGTATCATACGGAATTTTCCATAATTCACCGTCAATATTTAAGTTTTTGAGGAATGTATGCATTTGCTGTTGGATATCGCCAGCGTTCGCATCGTCTTCTGTCAGGATTTCCAATTCAATAAATAGTCCTAGTCCAGCAACTTCGTCGATGCAAATCGTATAGTCCTCAGTCTTTGACTCAAGGCGGACTTTATCAACCGTGACAACTTCTTGCCAGCCCAGCGCTGTGAGCATTTGGCGCGCCGCATTTCCGTCATCAACTGCAAATTCACATTCATCAGACACTAGCTTTGTCTGTCCTTCAACTTTCAGTGTCATCAAGCTTTGTTGCAGCTCACCAGTCTCCGGATTAAGAACATCGCGCACTCGCATAATTTTAGAGCCTGGAACAATTGGCGCGTCAACTTGCTCGGGCAATAAAAATACTGTATCAATTTGGCGTTTGCTTGAGATGGGTGCGATGAATTGGCTTTTTAGTATAGCGATGAGATTATCGCGAGTAATATCAGACGCTAATTTGAATTTAGATTCGATTTCGATCATGATTCCTCCGTTGCAAATTCCACTGTAAAGTTATGTCCGCTTTTCTTCATTTTTGTTTGAAGATAGTCCTTATTGTAGTCATTGACTGTTGACGGTAGTTTCACTGTTTTTCGAACTTTTACTCCGCTCATTTCCGCAGCTACAACTTTTTCTGGGTTATTTGTTATTAAGTCTATTGTATCAATATTATAGTGTCTAAATACATCTCGCAAGTAATCATAATTACGCAAATCGTTCGGAAAATGATTAATATACTGGGCATCAAATGTGTCAAAACCGTCAATTTGCTGTGAATTATATATCTTGATTTTTTGCAAAATACCGATACCGCGCCCCTCTTCTTCTGGGTATATTAATATCCCGCCTCTTTTAGCAATTAACCGAAGCGCATTTTCAAGCTCTTCTCGGCAATCACAACGCTTTGAGGAAAATATATCACCTGTATAGCACATTGAATGCGTTCGTACAGTTACGATTTTAGGCAGCTCCTTGGTTCTTAAGCCTAATATACGTTTACTGTCTGTTCGTCTTGAAAAACCAAATAATATAAAGTCGCCGAAGTCAGTTGGTAGGGGTGTCTCATCATAAAAATCATAGTAGCGTGTCCAAACAGTCTGGTCTTTGGACAATTGCGCAAGCAGCATGTGAACGTATCTTTCATTCGAAGAAAGTTTGTTAATTGGAAAGAAGAACGACCTTTTGCTCAGTGGTATCTTACTAATGTCTGCTCCAGGTTCTGCAATAACTGTATCGGCTTCATCAATAGAGTCAACTATTTTATGCAATGGCTCTCTGAGAGTTTTTTTCAGGTTAGCACCCTTAGTAGTTGACAGAATACATATTTTCACGTAGATCTCCATATATTTAATAAAAAGCCGACTGCTGCGGACTCATTCTATCAAAAAACGACCACATGCTAGTCGCTAAACTTCTACAAATAAGCTTCAAAACCTATCTGCGCATATGGTCGCATCAATGTTTCGAAGCATTATTTACACATGCTTCTTTGTGTAAGTTTAGCAATGCTATTGTAGCAAATACAATATAAGGTGTAAATAATTAATTCACAGACGATAACATATGTCTTGTCTCTCTGCGATATAACCACAAAACTTCACAACTCCACCCACAACCAATATAATATACCCATGGACACTTCACGAAAAAATCGCATCATAAAAATTACTATTTGGGTAGTCTGCTCGATTGTCGTTATAACCGCCTTACTAGTCGCCGCAGCTTTCTTTTGGCCGGCAACATCCAAGCAATTGCAATCTTCAAGCTCTGAAAAATTGAGCTACAACGACGCCATCGCCGCCGCAAATCGTACTGTTAGTGAAGACACTTCAAATACCGACGTTAGACCAGAATGTCGATCGATTATTAAAACCCACGGCAAAAAAACCGCCAAAGCCGTCATGATGATTCACGGCGTAAGCGCATGTCCACAGCAATTCGCAGACTTGGGCGACACTTTTTTCAATGCCGGCTATAACGTCTATATTCCCCGCGTCCCCAGCCACGGTCTGACGGACAACAAACGACACGGAGAAATCACCATTCCAGCAATGGCACAATTTATGAATTCCAGCACCAGCATAATTAGCGGTTTGGGCGATGAAACGGGAATTGTCGGACTTTCTGGCGGCGCAAATATGGCGACTTGGATTACTCAGTACAACAGCCAAACCATATCACGAGCGCTACTTCTATCACCTTTTTATCAGCCTTCAGCGTCGGAAACTCCTTCCTGGAAAATTCCGCTTTTACGAAATCTTTACGGACGTAATATTCTTCCAGATTCGTTCACGGGTAGCAATTTGTCATATCGCGCTCTTGGAAAATATACAATAATCGCCAAGAACTATAAATCCGATCTAAAAGCTCCAGGGCTAAAATATGTTGGAGTCGTAACGAGCGAAAACGACACCGCAATTGATAAAAATCTCGCGGTCAACATACCCAAGCAAATGGCTGCAGCTTCTGGCGCCAAATTCCAATATTATTCAATTCCGACCTCATTTGGTATCGGTCACGACATTGTAGCCTTAAACCAAGACGAGGTTAAAAAGCACGCCGCCAAATTATATCCGTTTTATTTGGATATGTATGAAGGAAAAGACGTAAAATTAGAGGTGAACTAGCTATCCTATTTACCTTGCACAGCTAAAATTCGCACCTGAATTTCATCCAATTGAGCGTCGTCCATTTTCGGACCGTCAGTCGTAGTTAGCCAGCCAGGATATTCCTCATAAAACGCTTGCTCGTGCGACACTGGCGAACCAATTCCCTTTGCCAAATCGCCATGAAGCGGCATCAATTTGGCATGCACATGTGCCACGCCCGTACCTTCAAAAATCAGCGCTACCCGTGGAGTGTCAAATGCTTTTTCCAAAATACCAGCAACCTTTTTCACCGCCAGCATCATTTCGGAATATAAATTATCGTCCAAAGAAAATACGTAATCGCCCGGATTCTGCTTCGGAATCACCACAGTAAAACCTGGTGTGTTCGGAAACGGTGTTAAAAATGCTAGGAATTTCTCATCTTCCCAAATCTTCCAAGATTTCATTTTTCCAGATACGATGTCGTCAAAAATTGTGTGATTCATAATTACTCCTTTATGCAAATAAATCGTTTAATGCCTCACTCACCGTTGGATGAGTGAATATTTGGTCACGCAGCACAGTATATGGCAGGCCATTATCCATTACAGTTTTGATAATATTAATGACTTCTGGTGAGTTACGGCACAATAAACTAGCACCCAAAATTTGTTCAGTGTTTGCATCAATCACCGCACGCAGCAATCCTGTTGTAGCATTATCAACATGCAGGCGTGGAATCGCCATAGCAGGCAGCTCTTTTACGATAATTTCGCGCCCCGTCGCACGCGCCTCAGCCTCTGTCATACCCACCCGACCTAGCGGCGTTTGCATAAAGACCGCGTACGGCAAAGTTTTTTGTTTGGCGCGAGTGTACAGACCGTCACCCAGCAACTGGCTTCTCACAATCCGAAAATCGTCCAGCGACGCATAGGTAAATTGTGGCCCGCCTGTTACATCGCCCATTGCCCAAATATGCGACCGACTAGTACGAAGTGTTTCATCAACCACAATTGCCCCGCGCTCATCCGTCGCTACGCCAGCAGCTGGTAAATTCAAGCTCGTCGTTGCCGGGCGACGGCCCGTAGCCATCAAAACCGCATCATAACCAGCGTAATCATCATGATTTACTGTGCGAATCGTCGCAGTAGACTCACCCTCAATCGCTGTCACATCCACGCTAAACACAATCTCAATACCCTGTGCCTGCAATGCTTCAGTAGCAGCCCGAGCAATTGCTGGATCTTCACGTGCAAGCAGAGCATCGCCCCTCTCAAATACTGTTACTTTTGTACCAAGTTTGGCATAAGTTGAGGCAAATTCTAACCCAATATAACCGCCACCAATGATAGCTAGCTGTTTTGGCTGCGTCATTCTATCCAGCAATTCAGTACTGGTATACACAAACGGCTTATCAACACCTGGAATATCTGGGATGATTGATTCCGCACCGGTGTTAATAAAAATCTGTGGTGCACTAACTACTAGATCGTCGTTACCCGCCACAATCTTCACAGTACGATCATCTACGAACGATGCCTCACCCTCAATGACGCTCACTGTTTCACGATCCGCAAGCATATGATAGTTTTTCTCATTCAACCGCGCTACCACTGTTGTCTTATGTGCCATCGCCTCATCAAAACTTTGATGATGTTCGGCCGCACTGACCAGCACCTTAGTAGGAATACAAGCAATATTAATACAGGTGCCGCCATACATCTTTGGCGACCGCTCCACTAGCGCTACCTTTTTTTCCGCATTTGCCAGCGCTACCGCCAATGTTTTGCCAGCTTTGCCAAAACCAATGATGAGTGCGTCAAATTGTTGTGTATCCATTTTACCTCCTCCTATCTTTTTTAGCGATCTCTCTCGCTGCAACAAATTCTCTATCGACACACAGAACTGCCTCTTTTATTACAAGTTTTTGAGCTACTACTATTATCGTGTGTAATAGCTCCTTAAAACTGTTCCAAAAAGTCCAACTTACCGCT
>CAUTKJ010000014.1:0-8787 GCA_963539185.1 uncultured Candidatus Saccharibacteria bacterium
CTTAGTGATCGTCAAAAACCGCAGCTTTTAAAGTGGTGCGTGGCGGAGGCGAAGGCTCGTGGATGTGAGTTAACGAATCGTCAAGCAGAGATAATTGTTGATCGTTTGGGATTTGATCAGTTGCGACTGAGTAATTTTTTGGATCAATTGGCGCTGGCGGAAAAAGTGACAGATGATTTAATCGACAACTTTATACCTTTGGCGAGGACGGAGAATGTGTTTGATTTGTTTATTTCGGCGCTGGCGGGTGATTATGGTAGAGTTCACGATATAATTAGCTATTTGGAGTCGGAAAGTGGTGTTGATGGAGCTTACCAGACAATGGGACTGCTTGCTTCGCAGGCGACTAACTTGACGGCGTTGGTTTTGGCTGACGGCGACAGCAAGTTGGTGGCTTCGGATTTTTCGGCCAATCCGTATGTTTTACGAAAATTGACATCTTCAGCAAAAGGTGTCGATAAGAAAAAACTGAAAAAGATAAATGACGCGCTACTTCGGGTGGACTTGCAAATGAAAACAACTTCTGTAAATCCGTGGCTAATTGTGGAGGCGGCACTGGTTGGAATTGGAAAATATACCAAGGAATAGAGAAGTAGCTGGGTCTTATGGATGATACTTGTGCAAAAGAATATATCGCAAATTTAGAAAAAGAATTCTCTTTGATAGAAAATGGCTTTAAAGAGCAAGAAAAAAGAGCCTTTGCTGATTATGAATCTAATAATAATGAGCATAGCAAAAAATTAGCTTTTTTAGCTTATAAATCCAATATATATCAAGTTAGAATGTACAGCGTATTTCTCTTTGGATATTTATCAGAACAAGATGATGTTTTAGCATTTATGCGAGATGAAGTTTCCAAAGATAATAATTGGAGAGTTCAAGAAGTGTTGGCAAAGGCATTTGATGAATTTTGCAAGAAAATAGGATATGAAAAAGCACTCCCGGTAATTGATGAATGGTTAAAAAACAACAATCCTAATACAAGGAGAGCTGTAACGGAGGGGCTAAGAATATGGACGAGTCGACCATATTTCAAAGACAATCCGAATGAAGCAATAGAAAGAATTGCAAGCTTGAAGGAAGACGCAAGCGAATATGTTAGAAAATCAGTTGGCAATTCTTTAAGGGATATTAGTAAGAAATTTCCAGAGTTAATTAAAGCTGAACTTAATAACTGGAATTTGGAAAGTAAAGAAGTCGAACAGGTATATAGATTGGCGAGTCGATTAATCGATTAATGTTAAATAAAAATACCCCAGTTAGTTCCGGGGTATTTTCTAGTAATCTTTACAGATTATTTTTCAGCTTTCTTAGCAGCTGGCTTCTTTGCTGGAGCTTTTTTAGTAGCAGTTTTCTTAGCTGCTGGCTTTGCAGCTGGTTTTTTAGCGGCAGCTTCTAATGTAACACCTGCTTTTTTAGCAATTTTGCTCAATGCGCTCTTTCGGCGAGCAGCAGTGTTTTTCTTAATCAAGCCTTTTTTAACAGCGGTGTCGATTTCGCTTTGTGCTGCAGCAAGAGTTTTTGCGCTTGGTTCTGCAGAGAAAGCTTTAACAGCAGTCTTAATGTCTTTTTTAATGCTGATGTTTCGCTCGCGGCGCTTTAAGGTTTGTTTAGCACGCTTGATGGCGGATTTGATGATTGGCATGTTTCTCCTTTACCTCTATAGATTTGTATCGCTAATCAGGAAGAATTATACAGAAAATAGCATAAATTGTAAAGAGGTGGCTTAGATATTGACTTTATGGTGCTGCTTATGGTATAGTGATGCCAAGCGTAATTACAAAAAACAAACATAGGAAAAATCATGTCAAACGGATCAGCAAAGCAAAAAGTAATCCAGAGCATCAAGGATGTAACTAATATTTTAGTGACGGTGAGTTCTAGCCCGTCAGTCGACGAATTGTCGGCAGCATTAGGGTTGACGATTTTCCTCAATAAACTAGGGAAGCACGCTACGGCTGTGTTTAGTGGTGACATTCCGCCGGCAATTACGTTCTTGAATCCTGATAAGACGTTTGAGCAGACCGCAGATTCTTTACGTGATTTTATTATTGCCTTGGATAAAGAAAAGGCTGATCATTTGCGCTATAAAGTTGTTGACGACGCCGTAAAGATTTTCATTACGCCATATCGTACGACAATTACCGATAAGGACTTGGAATTTTCACAGGGCGATTATAACGTTGAGCTGGTTCTGGCGCTAAATGTTGAAAATAGTGAAAGTATTGATACGGCTTTGACTGCGCACGGTAAGATTTTGCACGATGCTACGGTTGTGACTATAACAGCGGGCGACGTAAAGAGTGGTCTGGGCTCTGTTGATTGGCACGAATCTAACGCTAGTGGTGTGAGCGAAATGGTTGTGGAATTGCTTGATGATCTGAAAACGCCAAAAGTAACTCTGGACGAACAGATGGCGACGGCTTTGCTTACGGGAATTGTGGCGGTAACTGAGAGGTTTAGCAATGGAAATACATCATCAAAGGTTATGACCACGGCCGCAGAACTTATGGCAGCTGGCGCAAATCAGCAATTGGTGGTTTCAAAGATTGCAGAGAGTGAAGTAGAGGACGAGCCACAGAAGATTGAAAAGATCGAAGAAAAATCTCCAGAAAAAGAAGAAACTTCAGAGGATAAAACTGAAGAAGTAGAGAAAGACGAGGAAACCGTACACGCGGACGGAACTTTGTCGATTAGTCACGAAAAGAAGGGCGATGTTGATGAAGTAGCTGAACAAACAGCGAAGGAAAAGCAAGAAGAGTCTGCTAGGATTGCCGAAGAGAAATTGGCTAAAATTGAGCCGATAAAGGAAGAACCACAAGCCGAGGAAGAAAAGCCGAGTGAAAAGATAGTTTCAAAGGGCGAACTTTCTTTTGAGGAAACTCCGCTGATGGGTGGCACTCTGAACGCAACGACTACACAGGCCGCCGAGGATAAGATTAGGGAATTGGCTAGCGATCAAAATAAAACCATCTTAACGCACGGTAAATATGTGGGTGATAATACGCCGTCGTTTGGCGATACTCCGTTAAATGCGGCGATGGGCGCGTCTGATGAACCACCAAAGATTGATCCGTTCGCGACAACTAATGCCGCTGAGCAAAAATTGTCGACGATACCTGTTGCGCCGCAATCTGAAGAGTCGATTATTTCGGCAATTACCAACGACACAAATCAATTGAATAATCCAGTGGTGCCAGCTCCGAGTCAGCCGATTGCGCCAATTGAGCCAGCAATAACAAATCCTGAAAATAGCATTCCAAGTTTCGATTTACCAATGCCGCCAGCAATGCCAGATTTCGGCGCTTTGCCACCAATGCCGCCAGCGCCTACAGGTGTTGATGTAAATGGATTGCCACAGATTGCACCGCTAGGGGTGACTCCTGAGCCAGTAGCCGCTCCGCAAGCTCCAGCGCCTGCGCCGATCACCGCGATGCCAACTCAGCCAGCTCAAAACGCAGACTTCAATCCAGCGCAATTCCACATTCCAGGACAATAGTTGATGGACGAAACGATTCTCATAGACAAACCTCAGGGAATGACTAGCTTTGGGGTGGTAGCGCGCTTGCGACGAGTTTTATCTAATCAGGCGGGAAAGAAGGTGAAGGTTGGTCACACAGGTACGCTTGATCCGTTTGCTACTGGGCTAATGATTATTGTGACTGGAAAGAAATGCCGAGAAGCTGAAACTTTTACTAAGTTAGATAAATGGTACGAGGCGGAAATTATTCTGGGCAAGAATAGTTCGACGGGTGATCCAGAAGGCGAAATTACTGATGTGTCTGATTGTGAGCCGAGTTTGGAAGAAGTTCAGCGGGTGATTAGTCAATTTGTGGGAAAAATTGAGCAGACGCCGCCGATTTTTAGCGCAATAAAAATTAACGGTGAAAGAGCGTATAAATTGGCGCGTGAAGGTAAACAAGTTGAGATTCCTAAGCGTGTGATAGAAATTTACTCGTTGGAGCTATTGGCATACGAATATCCCAAATTAAAGATCAGAACTCACGTTTCAAGCGGAACTTATATTCGAACGTTAGCGGTGGATATTGGCGAGAAATTAGGGACAGGTGCGTATTGTGAGAATTTGCGTCGTACGAAAATTGCTGACTATTCTATTGACGAGGCAAAGACTCTGGCGGACTTCGGGATTACTAGCTAATTGCAAAAAACAGAGAAGCTTGGTATAATTACAGAGCTATGATTAGCAAAGAGAATAAAGCGAAAGCAATTGCTTTGACTCAGGTCAATAAAAACGACGTCGGTAGCCCACAAGCTCAGGTGTCAGTTTTGACGGCTCGTATCAAAGAAGTCACGGAGCATTTGAAGGCGAATAAGCACGACTTCATGGCTCGTCGCGGCTTGATCCAAATGGTTGGTAAGCGCAAGCGTTTGCTGAAATATTTGGAGCGAACTGATTTTGAGAGTTACAAAGCAGTTGTTGCCAAGTTAGGTTTGCGTAAATAATTTACGTTAAAAACTGCTTAAATCCCCTTTGACGAAAAGGGGATTTTTGTTGTTCTGGCTATTTTTTCAATTTGGCGATAATCACATCTCGTCCGTCGTTTGCGCCGCCCAAAGTACAGGAATAAAGAGTTAATTGCGGCTGATCTGTGCGTTGTTCGATTTCCACGGCATCTGGTTTAACGCTTTGTTTTTCGCTGATGATGTAATTGTAACGCACGCCGTTATAATCAATGATAATTTCATCACCGACAGTCAATTTATCAATATTATAAAAAGGCGATTTTCTGAGCGTCTGCTGAGGAGTTAGGCCCATAATAAAACGGTGTGCAGATAAGACAAAATTGCCGCCATCCTTTGGGTTGCCGTTTTCTGGTTTACGCCACCACGCACCACGCTCCATTGTTTCGGCGCCGCCAGTACTATAAGGCAAATTTATGTCGATTTTTGGTATGTAAAGTCGATTTTCGGTAATTTTATTCTCAGTTTTAGTGATGAGCTGAGTGGTGTGGTTGTCTTTTGGGTTGATGTTTTGCGACAAAATAAGGGGCGTGCTGATGAGAGCAAGCAAATAAACTCCGCCAAGAATCATTAAGATTGCGATTATAGTTAAGATATAGCTTTTCCAGCTTTTCTGGCGATTTTTTACTGAATCTAGCTGAAGTGACATGAATAAATTATAGCATACTCATCTGTTAATAAGGTTATGTTAAGCGCGCTCGCGGCTGGCGTTTGGGCTGAGGTTTTAGTATAATATAAGGAGCAATTTGTAACGCGGAAGTGATAGAGATGAGACGACTAAATTGCCAAGTAATTTCATCCCTGTTACTACCGCAAGAAAGGAGCTCTTTATGAGTATTATCAATCCAAGCGGCAAGGAGATTTTTAGTGTTACCACTGATTTTTGTGGTCGGCCGCTGACTTTGGAGGTGAACCGCGTCGGTTTTAGGACGACTGGTAGTGTTTTGGTGCGCTATGGCGACACTGTAGTTTTGGGCAGCGCTCAGGTTAGTCCGCGTCCAGTGCAATTGGATTATTTTCCATTGTCGATTGATTATGAAGAAAAATTTTATGCAGCGGGTAAGATTTCTGGCAGCCGATTTATTAAGCGCGAAGGTCGCCCGAGCGATGAAGCTGTGCTGATTGGTCGATTGATTGATCGTCCGATCCGTCCGCTTTTCCCGAAGGGTTATCGACAGGAAATTCAAGTCGTCGCGACTGTTTTGAGTATGGATCCGAGTTTTCGTCCAGACGTAATTGCGATGATCGCTGCGTCTAGTGCGTTAATGTTAACTGGCACGCCGTTTGATGGTCCAGTGGCTGGTTTGCGCGTGGGTCGAGTGAATGGCGAATTTAAGGCGTTCTTGACTCCAGAAGAGCGCGAAAAATCAGATCTTGATTTGGTTGTGGCTGGTATTGAAAGTGGCATAACAATGGTCGAGGCTGGCGCCAAAGAAGTTTCGGAGGACGTTATCGTTGATGCGATGGCATGGGCTCACCAGATGATGCAGCCAGCGATTGCCTTGCAGCGCGAATTGGCAGAAAAAGTCGCGCCAGCACAGCAGGAATATGATTTAATTTTGCCAGACGAATTAATTCAGCAAACGGTTAACGCGTGGGTTGATGGGAAATTTGGTGAGAAAATCCGTCGACCATATCCAGAGCGCAATGAAATGATTAGCGAAATTCGTGCTGAGTTCCATGAGGCGATGGCGGAAAAATTGGGACTAGATGAGGAAGAATATGGCGAAGTTCGTGGCGATTATGACGAAGCGTTCACTTTGGCTCTACATAAAGATGTTCGTCGAGGAATTGTCGCTGAGCGAGTTCGTCCTGACGGTCGACAATTGACCGAGATTCGCCCGCTCAGTTCGGAAGTTGGATTCTTGCCGCGCGCTCACGGTTCCAGCTTGTTTACGCGTGGCGTGACTCAGGGAATGAATATTGTGACTTTGGCGCCGCTTAGCTATTCGCAATTGATTGACACTATGGAAATTACCGACGGTGAGCGACGTTATATGCATCATTACAATGCGCCGGGCTATACAGTTGGTGAGGTTAAGCGAATGGGCAGTCCAGGTCGACGTGAGATTGGTCATGGATATTTGGCGGAACGTGCTTTGCTTCCAGTTTTGCCAACTGAAGAAGATTTTCCATACGCTATTCGCTCGGTTACTGAGATTATGAGTCAAAACGGTTCGACTTCGATGGCGGCGACTTGTTCTAGCTGCTTGGCGTTGATGGATGCTGGCGTGCCAATTTCGGCTCCAGTGAGTGGAATTGCGATGGGTCTAATGATGGACGGCGATACTCCGTACGTGTTGAGCGATATCGCTGATGCCGAGGACTTTGCTGGTGATATGGACTTTAAGGTAACTGGAACTTCAAAGGGTATCACAGCTCTTCAAATGGATATGAAGGTTCATGGTTTGCCAGTGGCGGTATTGCGTCAAGCGATTGAGCAGAGTAAGGCGGGGCGTGCGCACATTTTGGAACATATGCTTAGTGTGCTTCCAGAGCCTCGTGAGTCGCTTAGTCCGTATGCGCCACGAATTGAGAAGATTAAGATTGACCCAGATAAGATTGGCGTGATTATTGGTAAGGGCGGCGAGACGATCAATAAGATCACTTCGGAAACTGGCGCTGAGATTGATATTAAGGAAGATGGTTTGATTACTGTGGCTAGCCCAGACGGCGCGTCGATTGAAAAGGCTATGAACTGGATTAAGAGTCTGGTTGAGGAGCCAGAAGTTGGCAAGATTTACGAAGGTAAAGTTGTTGGTATTAAAGATTTTGGTGCGTTTGTGAATATACTTCCTGGCATTGACGGAATGGTCCATATTTCGAAATTGGCAGAACATCGAGTTGAAAAAGTGACTGATGTCGTGAAAGAAGGTCAAACTGTTCGCGTGAAAATCACTGGAATTGACGAGCGCGGTAAGATTAATTTGACGATGATTGGTTTATAAATATATAATAGCGAAAGCGTAATTTTAGGAGGAAATTTTATGGACAATAGTAACAACAACAAACCTCAAACACCGCCTCAGCCACAATTCCAGCAGGCCCCACAACAGCCTCAGGCTCAGCAACCTCAACCACAACAACAATTCCCACAACAACCAGTCATGGGAACTCCATACCAAATGCCACCAAAAAAGAAAATGAGTAAAGGTGCCATGTGGGGAATCATCGGCGGAATAATTGGATTAGTCGTAATTATCCTTGGTGTAGTCCTGGCTGTCTTGCTATTAGGTGGCCCAAGCAAGGCGGATTATAAAGCTGCTGTAGACAAAGTGAACGATACGATCGAAATTTACAATAAAGCTTCGACGTCACTTTCATATGTTTCTACTTCAGAAACCAAGTCTTCGTTAGAGTCTACTCGTAAAAAGCTTTCCTCCACAAAGGATGAAGTTGACGGTAAGTTAAGCGAGCTAGGCAAGATGAAGGCTATTACTGGTGACAAAGAAGTTCGTGATAAGTATGACGCTTTGAAAAATAAGCTAGGTAAGTTTGATTCTGCGGTGGATGCTTTTGATGAAGTTTACGGAAAGATACTTCCAGCAGTAGCTGATTTTTCTGATAGTAGCAACAGCTCTAATATATCTACCTTAGAGAGTGCGGTTAAGAAAGCTCGACAGGATCTTAAAAACGCCGATATCAAGAACGAGCACAACAAGAAATTCGTCAAGGACTTTACTGCTCAATTGGAAAAACTTGAAGAAATGTTGCCAAAAGTTGCTGAAATGAAATCTGATTACAAAAAATACGACTCTAACTATATCAGTGATTTTTACGACACTCTTACTGCGATACAGAAGACTGCCCGCGAATGGTCTTCGGGACTACAAAAAATAGCAGAAGAGGGCGAAATTAAGGACGAGCTAAATAACCTAGGAGCTATACTGGTAAACAAGGTAAATAAATAGTTCTGCTAAATATCAGAAGCGCCTCGTTCCTTGCGGGGCGTTTTTTGATAGAATAAAGATATGGACAAGCAGGCTATATTGGACGCGTTGGCGGAAGAAATTGTAAAAGAGAAGGTTTGCTCGGATTTGGCGGATCAGGCGACGCAATTAGTTATGGGCGATGGAAACCCTGATGCTGATATCATTTTTATTGGCGAGGCGCCAGGGAAGAATGAAGATTTACAAGGCAAACCGTTTGTTGGTGCTGCGGGAAAATTCCTTGATGAGATGCTAAAATCTGCTAATTTGCAACGGTCAGATGTATATATTACCAATATTGTTAAGTATCGTCCACCGAATAATCGTGACCCGTTACCAGAGGAAAAGCGACAATTTTGGCCATATTTACTCAGGC
>CAUTKJ010000015.1:0-8273 GCA_963539185.1 uncultured Candidatus Saccharibacteria bacterium
TCATCGCCTTCATGGCCACGCACCCAACGCAAATCCGCCTGAGAGTTTGAATATAATTCGTACAATTCACGCACAATGTCCAGATTTTTAATCTCGCCACTCTTCTTCGTCCAGCCGCGCTTTTCCCAGCCCGGCGCCCACTTGGTAACCACGTTAATCCAAAATTCACTATCAGAATAAATCACGCACGGCGCACCATTAGCATCTTTCAATGCTGCAATTAAAGCTTTGCCCTCCATGCGAATATTAGTGGTATCACCGTCCTCTGACCCCAAAATATAAGGCTGAAGATCACGAATAACCGCAAACCCACCTGGACCGGGATTCGGCGAAGCAGAGCCGTCAGTATAGTAAGTCGTCATTAGTGTAATTATACACTAATTATAGCTCGCCTGGCTATCTTGCGATACGCACTGTTCATTCTCTTAAATTTACGAACGCGATCACGACTTTGTTTTGTTAAATGAGATTCCTTCTCCTCATCAGCACAGTTTGTAAAGAAGTCTTGCTTACGCTGCCAAATATCAATTATCTTCTCTGCTGTTTCATCACTCATATTGACCAAATCGCCGTAAGTTTTCCGCAGCTTAAAGAAAAAGTGTGCCGCTTTTTTACCAGTACGAGCCACCAGACGAGCATCTGGCGTAGAAAACTGCATCTCAAACGGCGCATACGGAATTCTTCCATCGTCAGTTTCATAGAATCCAGTAATCTTCGCATCAGTAAATCCACTGCTACTATCCTTAAAACTGAACATTTTCATATTAATGCCTGGTATCTTATCAATAATTTTCTGGCGGATCTTCTCCTGAAAATCCGGAGAGCCCTTAATAACAAAACATTCGCTTTTCCGTCCTGGAGCTTGATATGGAGTAATCTTACTGCCGTTAACAGCCTTAATCACGGCATCAGCATAGGCATCAGCTAGCTGCTCATTGTCTTGACAAATTACCGTCATACCATATAAGTCGATCGGATGGAACTCCCCCGAATCTTTCAGAGGTTGAGAACGTGTATCGTAATAGCCTATGGTCTGTAGTAATTTTTTACAATACGAGCCGCGACCCTTACCTCGAGCCCTTACTTCCAATTCTGCTCCATTAGGGGTTTTTACAGTACCAGATCCAAAAAATGTACTATGCGAAGAATTGGTATTTACGGCAGGTTTCAGATCCGACTCCCCTAACAACTCAGAGAACACGCCATTAAAGTTACCTATAGCAAAATCAAATCGTGTAAGATCAGTCGAATACCTGTTACCAAAATGCAACGACACAACCCTGTCCACCTCATTCATGATCGAATCGATATCATTACTCAAGGCATCTTTGGGATATAAAGCATCGCCAATATTACGACCCGTCATAACACCAATTTCATCTTTTAGCTCAGATTCCAAGTTATCCAGCCCAATAATACTGCATACTGGAATTAAGAAATTTTCAGCAAATACTGCACATTTATACGCGAACGCGCTATGATAAGGGGCGACTTTTAAGTTAGATAAGGTTATAGCTCCAGCAATCATCGCAGTCTCCAAGCCTATACCTTTATCTCCTTCGCCCTTTGTTGAGAATACATTTATCAAGTTATCGAGATGCGGTGCTGGAATTGACGGATTTTCAGCCCACGGACTCTTACCATAATCATCACCGTCCATATCTAAATCGTCAGGAATTGTTTGATCGTCCTTAAGCTTTAGCGCTTTTCCTGCTAGCGAACCCTCATCAATATCTTCCATGTACGACAAAAAAGCCTTTTGTAAGACCTCATAGTCCTCAACTATACCTATAACAGTATCCTTGCTAATCTCTTCAGAGGCGCCATCTAGAGACCTCATAATATAATCAATGCGTCGCCTACCACTTAGACCCTCCGGCATTCCGATAATAATCTCTGCAGCCAGTTTACGCGACGGAGTTAAGTGGTCTCCGCTAAATGTCTCCACCAATCTCATGGCCGATTCTCTACTATCAAGAGAAAAGTCAACTTCGCCTTGATTTTGAAGATTGGTGTTATTGTCTAATGATCCTTTACTTTCCATAATATAGCTTGTAGATTATATAACAAACTATAAATTTTTGCAATAGCTAGACGATAGCGGTTATCTACGCAAAATAAATCCGCATCAATTCGCGCGCTACTCTGTCGGCGTCGTGACGAATCAAATCGCTGTCAGGTATATGATTACCGTGTCTCATAAAAATTAGCTCACTCATATTATACACTTCCTAATGTATCTCATAATCTCAGCAAAATTAGCAAAATCATGGTGATAGTCTTGTACTTTATCAAATTCCATAAACTCCCTGGCTGATGATTCGTGCGAAGCTACAAAATTATCTATTCGTTTTACATCAGCCAGAAAAAGCAGCTGATATGCCCTATCAGGGTATCTACTGTTATATTTAGAATGAAATAGCTTTTCAATATGCCAAGCACCAATCAATTTTAGAGAATTTAGTTCAACGGATGCTTCCTCATACACCTCGCGCCGCGCACAATCTTCTGGCGTTTCCCCTAATTCCATACGGCCACCTGGCAAACCCCAGCCACGCGGTGGCTTGGCCAGAAGTATTTTATTTTCATGAACTGCACAAACCATACACGATGTCACAAGCGAGGAGTCGAAAATATCTTCGCACGGACAAAATTGAGCTTTCGTCGACTTGTCTTTGCCCCAAAAAACAGCTGGAAAACTATTGTCAATTTTCATTCAATGCATAATTCCTTCGCATATTTTATGATAGCACACGGCACGTCTATACCATAATCCGACGCATCAATCCTCGCCGCCAGATTAACCTCAAGAATTGAAAAGTTTTTGCCGCCCATTAGGCAAAATAAATCCGCATCAATTCGCGCGCCACCCTGTCGGCGTCGTGACGAATCAAGCTGCGCTGAGCCGCTAACGGGTCGCTGCTGGAGTTCGTATTGACCCACACATCATCAGCAATCAAACGCTTGCCCGACGCATAATAATGCTTTTTCTTCAGCAATTCCTTATCCCACTCGACCAAATATTCGCCGTCGTGAGCATATTTCTTTATCAATTCCTCTGGCGGGCGATGGTTATTGTAAAGCACATAATCCATATTCACCCCTGAAAATCGCTCAATTTCATCCGCAAAATCCGCCACGGTAAATCCATCAGTCTGCGTTGGCTTGGTGACCAAATTGCAGACATAGACTTTCTTCGCCTTCGTTTCAGCAAGCGCACGAGTAACGCCTCGAACCAGTAACGCTGGCGCCAAACTGCCATACAAAAGCCCCGGCGCAATCACCACCAAATCGGCATCCAAAATCGCTTGACGGGCTCGTGGGTTAATCGTAGCTGGCGGTTTAAGCTCTAGCCACGGACGCTCGCCGCGCGGAATCTTTAGCGACTCAGCCGCGTGCTGACCATCAACAACCGTGCCGTCTTTCAGCTTAATCGACATTGTCGTATCATCCAGAGTAATCGGATAAACTCGGCCATTGACGCCCAAAACTTCGCTAGCCAATTCCACTGCATCGGCAAAACTTCCTGTCATCTTTTCCAGTGCCGCCATGAATAAATTGCCAAACGCGTGACCTTTCATACTGCCCTCGCCGAACCGGTAATTGAACAAATCGCGAACTTTCGGCGAAGTACTTAACGCCACCAGGCATTGCCTGACGTCGCCCGCCGGCAACACGCCCAATTCATCACGCAACACGCCAGTTGAGCCGCCATCGTCAACCATATTGACCAACGCTGTAATACTGTGTGTATATTTTTTTAATCCAGAAAGCAGCGTGAAACTTCCCGTTCCGCCGCCAATAACTACAATTTTTACCCCAAAATAATCATTATTCGAGCTATCTGTCATGCATGAATTATAGCACTTAATAAGCCCTAGACCAACGTGCCTTTTGGCAAAGCCCACTCCAAGAATGGCTGCTGTTGACAATCAATCGCGTTAATAATATGCGTAGCGATTTTTGCCGGATCGTTGAAAAACATATAGTCAGCCGGAAGTTCTCGACCATTCCAAAACGGAGTTTTCATGGCACCAGGCAAAAATAGTGCAACTCTAACTGGAAGTTTTTGCTCATCCGCCTGCATTCCCAAACTTCGCGCCAAACCCGCTTGAGCGTGCTTCGTCGCAACGTACACAGCTTCATCTGAGCGCGCTTTAACACTACTTGTCGACCCGATAATCGTCAGTACAGACTTGCGATTCTGCGTTGACATCTTACGCCAAGCCCATTGAACCAGCGGCAACGCGCCCGAAAAATTAACTTCCGCCATACTGCGAACGCTCGGCTGATCTTCAAAATTGCCGCGCCAGCCATATCCGGCCGCCCACACAAATTGGTGAATATCATCGCCGTTTAAAATCTGCTCTATTCGCGTCGACGCCGACTCCACTTGATCCGAATAATACACATCCAGAGGAAAGCCCTCACCGTGCTTCTGCGGATTATGAGTTTTACCTAAAACCAGCACACGCTCGCCGCGTTCCCGCAGCTGCTTCGCCATTTCCAAACCGAGCCCACTCGTCCCACCAAGAATAATATGCATATGGTTATTATAGCAATGGCAATATTAAATGTAAATTCCGTATCTAAGCCTCGACCACGCTTCTGCCAGCTCCTCGGCTGAAAATTCCTTGACAGGATCCAGCTCCTGTAAGGGCGTTTCCAAGCAAAGCCCAACAGCCACGGCAGCCACCCGCCCCATGAGATATTTCGCATTATCTGAAGAAAAATAGGCATCCTTGTCGAAATCCCCTTTCATTCTGCCGAAAGACTGCACACCCAGCTTATCTCGCCAGCTTCGCAACTCAATCCTATCATACGGAAACTGAGATGGCGATTGTATGGATGTGGACTGACTAGGGAGACGCTTCTCCGCTAATTCAACGTGTCCCGAATATTTATCATCACGACTAGCCAATATTATGCCCATGTCAAAAATCCGACCTTTTTTAATAGCCAATCTGGTCAATAGTGTAAATAACGAATTCTCATCGACTTTACTGGGGTCACCGACAATATTCTCGATATTAACTATGGCGCCGTAATTATCGGTTTTCTTCATACGTTAAATCCTTGGCTATTTTCTTATGCTCTCTCCACTCGCTGCCAAAATCCACATCGCTATAGAAACGAGAAACAAGCCCATTCACTTTATCCGAGGAAAAACTCTTAGTAGGCGATTCCTTGAGCTCTGCTAACGGCAATCCTACACAATGCAAAGCCACGACTCCAACGCGTAAAGCAACTCTGACAATTTCCAACTTCCGATTGTCATCAGAGCTATTTTTGATAGAATCAGAGACAATTATCTCAGTTGTCATTACTCTATATAAGAAAGATCCTCCACTCAGCATGGGGTCAGCTATCAATCTACTGTCTACTTCCACTTTTTCATCTTCGATAGCAAGGCACTCTGAAATAGACACTCGCGCCATACTCTCACCGATTCCGCGAACCTTTTCTATCAAATTCCCATGACTACGAATATCACCCACTCTCCTGGCAAACACCATGGACGCGTTCACAGTCCCATCTTCTTCCAAAGACCAATTGCCATCATAAATTCCAATCAAGCGCCGACTTTCGGCAGAGGAATAATTCCCTGAGCCATTACCAGAGTCAATGAATCTAATACCAAAAGATACGCCGCCTGTACTTTTTTCCATGCCTGATATTCTATACTATTTTATGGAAAAAGTCAATACTACTCTGTCGGCAAACTATTTACGCTACACAATTTCTGCCACTTCAAATGCACTTTATACCGAAGCGGCGCGCCCGACTCGCTCTCTTGGAGTCGCAACTCTTCAGGATCCATAAACATCACTTCGTCCGCATCGACGCCCGCTGAAAAATCAAAGTTTTCCGTCCACACACGACAAGAAAAACAAATTTGGTTAGCATCAATTCGCTCAATATAAATCTCGTCCGACGCGTCAAAAAGCTGATAGCGAAGATTGCCCTTATAGCCAACTTCTTCATATAATTCTCGCTTCAAAGCCGACTCAAAAGTCTCGCCATAATCCATTCCGCCGCCAGGAAGATCCCAAAGCGGCCGCCCATCCTCTTTAACAACCAAAATCTGCCCAGCGTCGTTGTAAATCAGAGCTTTTATGGAAACGCGATACAGACAATCCAGATGGTCCGTTCCATCTAAATTCTGTGTAATGATACGTCCGTTGGTGATTTTTGTCATGAAAGTCATTATACTACACCCGAGCGCTAGATAGCTAATACCATTTCACCTACAGTATACTCTGTCTTTCCAATATCTCTTTCCAATATCCATTTACTAACTACTCATTGGGTGTTAATAAGTTAGGAATTACCTAAATTACCTAATTGTGATACTCTTTTATTTTTCCTGCATATTCAGTCAAAAGATTCTTTGAATAAATTTTTTCATTTCTTGAATCTCTAACTTCTTTCCAAAGAATAGCAGCTACTTTTAACTTATTCGAATAGTTGCGACTATTTTCGTCTGCACAGAAATCCTTTAAAAATTGATTCCATTGACAAACCGAATTATCATATTTAGCATAATCCGATTTTCCATAATAAACTTTCAGCATATCTTGAATCGTAAAACTCAAATCATTTTCACTTTTTACTTTTCTCCAAGCAGTAGCCATATCAGCAGTAAATTTAAAAGGTGCAATACCTGTTACGGCAGAGAAATATTCTCTAAATTTTGTATTAAAGGAAAACCCACATTCAAGTAATGGCATATATAGAGTAATATTTTCAACTTGCTTTGTTTCGTTTTTTATTGATGATTTTTTAATTAAATTACCCTTAAAGTACTGCTCAATAATATAATTAAGTTCTTGTTTTGTACCTCTATGTTCTAATGCTAGCGACCTGCATATCTGTGAAAGTTCTTCACGATACCAATAGTATTGATTAAACTCATCAAACGATGTGATTTTATCAAACTCAGGTCTACTTTTTGTCAATCTTTTATCTCCTCAAAACCAATTTGCTTTTTTCACGTCCAATATCTACAACTCCTCAACCTTCACTCGCCTCTGTTCGGTCGTATCTCGCTCGCGAACGGTAACAGTGTCATCTTCCAGCGTTTGGAAGTCGATGACCACACAGTGCGGTGTACCAATTTCATCCTGACGGCGATAGCGCTTACCGATGTTGCCATTGTCGTCCCACATAACACGTCCAGGATTTTTCTTAGATAGGTTAGCGTAAATTTCACGCGCCTTCTCTACCAATTCTGGCTTATTCTTAAGTAGCGGTGAAACGGCAAATTTAACTGGCGCCAAATGTTCTGGAAGCGCCAAATAAACACGCTTACTGCCGTTCTGCTCGTCCTCGCGATACGCGCTCGACAAGACCGCCATCAGCGCCCGCTCGACGCCAAAACTCGGCTCAATCACGTGCGGCACAAATTTTTCATTCGTCCCCTTAATCGTATATTCCATACTCTTTCCGCTGACGCGCTGAATGTTCATCAGGTCAAAATCAGTCCGATACGCAATTCCCATCAGTTCTTCCTTGCCAATTGGAAAATCGTATTCAATGTCAATCGTTTTCTTACTGTAATGCGCCCTGTCTTCCGCCGGAACATCCAACTCGTGAATATTATCAGGATTTAATCCCAACGCCTCTAAAAACTCGTGCGTCAACTTCAACAATTCATCAAACGCTTCCTGCCATTTTTCTGGATTGACAAAATACTCAATCTCCATTTGCTCAAACTCGCGACTGCGAAAAACAAAATCTCGCGGTGCAATTTCATTGCGAAACGCCTTGCCCTGCTGAGCAATTCCAAACGGCAAGTCTGGATAAAAACTATCAACAACGTTCTTAAAATTGGTAAAAATTCCCTGAGCAGTTTCTGGACGAAGATATGCAACGCTGTCTTCACTTTCAGTGGCGCCGACGCTCGTCTTAAACATCATATTAAACGTGCGAGATTTACTCAGTGGATTTCCGTCTGGGCTTTTAATTCCCTTTTCTGCAATCACCTCGTCCATTTGCTCCATCGTCAAACCGTCAGCGTCAATGCCATTATCCTTAAGAATGTGGTCGGTGCGATAACGACGATGATTGACCATATCTTCACACAATGGGTCAACAAACGTATCAACATGCCCACTCGCCTTCCAGACTTTCGGATTCATCAAAATTGCCGCATCGACGCCATATATATCGTCGCGCTCATCGACAAACATTCGCCACCATAAATTCATAATGTTGTGCTTCAATTGAACGCCAAGCGGACCATAATCCCACGTTCCAGACAAACCGCCGTA
>CAUTKJ010000016.1:0-8198 GCA_963539185.1 uncultured Candidatus Saccharibacteria bacterium
TATCAGCGTCAAAATCCCAAACGTGATCAATCAGTGTTTCTTTACTGAGAATCTGATTTGGATGCTGCATCAAATATTCCAGCAGCGCATATTCTTTGCTTGTGAGGTCGATATTCTTCCCAGCTCGCGTTACGGTTTGCTGCTGCTTGTCAATTCTCAAATCGTCAATTTTCAAGATGTCTGGTTGCTGAATTGGCGGCCGACGAAGTAAAGCTCGCACTCGCGCCAACAATTCATCAATTGCAAAAGGCTTAGTCAAATAATCATCAGCTCCCGCGTCTAGCCCGAGCGTTTTATCTTCGGTCGTGCTCAGCGCCGTTAGAAACAGAATTGGCATATTTTTCCCATTCTCGCGCAATTTTTTAACAATCTCCGTGCCCTCTAATCCCGGCAGCATTCGATCAACAATCAACAAATCATACGGCTGACTATCCGCCAAATTAAAGCCCTCTTCCCCGTCGTACGCCGCATCAACCGCGTATTTTTCGCGCTTCAAAGATTCGGTTATAACCCTCGCAATTTTTCGTTCATCCTCAATGACCAACAGTCGCATATTTATATTATATCTTTTTTCCTGCGCTAAGTGCTATAATTTTATTTAAAGAAAAGGAGGCGTATGCCAGATAATAAAAAAATGGTTGAGATTCGTCATTTTAAGATGAGTTTCGGCGATAAAACTGTTATTAAAGATCTGAGTTTCGATGTTTTTCGCGGCGAAGTTTTTGGTTTTTTGGGAAGTAATGGTTCGGGAAAAACTACGACGTTGCGCGCATTGTTGGGACTATATCAGCCGACCGCGGGCGACTTATTGATAAACGGCAAGCCATATTCGGTGGACAGTCAGATTCGCCTCGGATATCTTCCTGAGGAGCGCGGTTTGTATAAAAAAGAAAAAGTTCTGGACGTGATGCTTTACTTTGGCCAATTGAAAGGTTTGAGTCGCAAAGAAGCTAAGGATTTTTCTATGAAGTTTTTGGAGCGCGTCAATTTGAGCGATAAGGCTAATATTCGACTCGATAAATTGTCTGGCGGACAGCAGCAGAAGATTCAGCTTGGCGTAACAATTATGGGCGATCCAGAACTACTGATTATGGACGAGCCAGCCAAAGGTTTTGATCCGGTGAATCGCCGATTGTTAATGAATATAATTGAGGAGCAGCGAAAAGCTGGCGCAACGATTATTTACGTGACACACCAAATGGAGGAAGTCGAAAGATTGTGTGATCGTTTGATTTTATTGAAAGACGGTCAAGCGGCGGCGTACGGCACGTTGGAAGAAGTGAAAAAACAATTTGGCGGCGCGTCAATGGATGATATTTTTATCCAAGTTTACGGCGGCGAAGCGAAGGAGTTGAGTGATGAGTAAAATGTATAATTTGGGGACGGTTTTCAAATTCGAGACTCTTAGGACGTTAAAAAAGCCGACATTTTGGCTGACGGCATTAGGTTTTCCGTTGATGATAGCGGTTCTGTATGGCATTATGTTTTGGTCGCAAAGCACGACTATTGAGGCGTCAAAAAATCTGGAAAAGCAAGAATTTTCTCTGGAAGTCACGGACGATTCAAAGTTAGTGAAGCCAGAATTACTGGCGGCAATTAAAGTCAAAACTGCCAAATCGAAAGAATCTGGAATTGACAATGTAAAAAATAATAAAGTCGACGCATATATTTATTTTCCAAAAGATTTAAGTAAGCAGAAAGTTGAAGTTTACGGTAAAGATGTTGGGCTATTCCAAAACGGAAAATACAGCGCGGTGGCGCAGAGTTTATTAAGTCAATCAGTGACGAGCGACGTCAGTCCAGCTCAGGTCGCAATTTTACGCGACAAAGTCCAATTGTCATCAACTACATATTTGGATGGAAAAGAGCATGGCGGTATCAATGAGATGATTGTGCCGGGAATGTTTTTGGTTGTTTTGTTTATTCTCATCAGTATTTTCGGCAATCAAATGCTCATCAGTACTACCGAAGAAAAAGAAAATCGCACGGTTGAAATGTTGCTTACGACCGTTAAAACAGACACTTTGATTACGGGCAAAATTCTGTCTTTGATGGTGTTGGCTTTGATTCAGATTTTGGTGATTGTTTTGCCAGTTTTGGCGGGCTATTTGGCATTTGGCTCGAAGTTGCAATTGCCTAATCTGGACTTGAGCACGCTCGTGTTTGATCCTGTGAGAATTGGTCTGGCGATCATAATTTTCTCAGCCAGTTTCACCTTATTTACGGGAATGTTGGTGACTTTGGGTGCGATGATGCCGACCGCCAAAGAAGCCAGCCAGTGGTTCGGAATTGTGATTATGCTATTCATTGGTCCATTTTACGGAATCACGGCGTTCGTTTCCTTCCCTGATTATTTCTTCGTTAAGTTCTTGTCACTATTTCCATTCACCGCGCCGATTCCATTGTTGTTACGAAACGCAATAGGCAATTTGCCGATTTGGGAGGCTTTGCTCGGTACGGCAATTTTGGTCGCTACAGCGGTGTTTGTTATGTGGTTATCGGTGCGCGTTTTCCGTTATGGCGCGATGTCTTATGATAGTAAATTATCTCTGTCGGCGTTGCGGACACGCCGAAAAGCTGGTAAAGTTTAATTATGAAAGTACGTATAGAGATAGACACGAAAACATTTGTGCGGTTTTGGCTGGTCGTGATGGGCTTTGGTCTGGCTGGTTTGGCAATTTATTCCGCAAAGGACGCGCTGGTTTTATTGGGAATTTCCCTGTTTTTGGCGTTGGCGTTGAACCGTCCAGTCGCAGCAATTGCTAAAAAATTGCCCGGAAAAAGCCGATTGGGCGGCACGGCGCTGGCATATACGACGCTGGTTCTGCTTTTGGGTTGCGTGATTTGGTTTGTTATTCCGCCAATTGTTCAACAATCTGCCAAATTTGTCGAGAGCATTCCGAGCATAATTGACCAAGCAAGTTCACAATGGCGTGGCGTCAACGATTTTATTGATAAGAACAATTTGCGCCCGCAGGTCGATTCGATGATGGAAAACATCAAGCAGCAATCTTCGTCTTGGGCTACGAGCGTTGGCACGAATCTGTTGTCCAGCGTTGGTTCTTTGGTGTCGTTCTTAGGATCGTTATTCTTGGTGCTGGTGCTGTCATTTCTGATGCTCCTCGAGGGTCCAACTTGGGTGAAGCGTTTGTGGGGATTATACAACGACGAAGAAAAAATGGAGCGCCATAAGAAGCTAGTCGGTCGTATGTATAACGTGATCACGGGATATGTTTCTGGGCAATTGACCGTTTCTGGAATCGATGCGATATTATCAGGTTTCGTAGTGTTTGTGCTGAGTTTGACATTCCCTGTCATAAATTCCAATTTGGCAATGCTCACCGTTATGGCGACGTTTGTGTTGACGCTAATTCCGATGTTTGGCGCAACGATTGCTGGCGCGTTAATATCGCTACTACTGTTCTTCAATAATATGACAGCGGGCGTTATTTACGCGATTTATTTCGTGATTTACCAACAGATTGAGAACAACTTTGTCTCCCCTTCTATCCAATCAAAGAAGGTTGAGCTGTCGGCTCTGACTGTTTTGGTTGCGGTGACAATTGGTTTATATGTCGGTGGTCTATTAGGCGGTTTGGTTGCCATTCCAGCCGCTGGCGTCGTGAAGGTTTTGCTGGACAATTACTTGGAGCAAGCCAAGTCTAATCGCGTCGAAAATGAAAAACCGCTTAATAAATTAGTTAAGAAATTGAAAAACGAAGATTAGTTGACGCAGAAAAAAATATAGCCCGTTGAATCCAGCGGGCTATTTCCATGTCCAAACGCTGCCGCTTGGCGTATCACGAACGGCAACGCCAGCCTGAAGAAGTTCATCGCGAATTCTGTCGGATTCTTCCCAATTTTTCTCTGCGCGTGCTTGACGTCGCTGGATAATCAACCTCTTCAAATCGTCAGTAATATCAGGTGTAGACTCAGCCAAATCCAGCCCTAAAATCTCGTCAATCTCATCAATAAACTGCACCAAACTCTGCCGATGAATTTTATCAAGTGGCGTATGATCCAACTTTGAAAATACTTCATCAATTAACGCCAGTGCGCCTGGAGTATCCAAATCATCGTTCAATTTCTCGACCAAAGCCTGACGTCCCACTAGCAACGAAACTGAATCGTCCTGCTCGTCCTTATCATCGTCATCTTCCAGTGTGTCGTGAGTCTGATGTCTCAGAACCGCGTAATCCCGCCAATGATTCAATCGCGCCTGCGCTGCTTCCAGGATTTCCCAGGTAAAATTGCCTTCCGTCTGATAATGCTTACTGAGAATCGCCAGCTTAAACGCCATCGGACTAAACCCTCGCGAAATAATATCTTCCAACGTAATAATATTCCCCAGAGATTTGCTCATCTTTCGACCGTCGACTTTTATGTGATTATTATGTAGCCAAATTTGAGAAAATTGTTTTCCAGTCAGACTTTCGCTCTGGGCAATTTCATTCGTGTGATGAACTGGAATATGATCAATCCCGCCCGCGTGAATATCAATAGAATCCCCAAGCGTTTCACGGGCAATTGTCGAACATTCCAGATGCCAGCCAGGAAAACCGACTCCCCACGGACTATCCCATTCCATATCGCGCTTGGCGTCTTTTGGCGAAAACTTCCAGACGGCGAAGTCAGTAATATTGCGCTTTCCTTCAACGCTCACTCTGGCGCCAGCCTCCAGCCCCGCCACGTCCAGCCGCGCTAATTTCCCGTAATCCTTCAAAAGCGACGTATCAAAATACATGCCGTCGCCGTCGATTTTATATAAAAATCCTTTTTCGTCCAGCCCTTTGGCAAAGTCGATTTGTTGCTGGATATAATCAGTTGCTCGCACCAAGTAATCTGGTTTTATCAATTTCAGTACGTCGTAGGCTTCATAATTTGCAACGGAAATGTATCTTTCCGCCACATCCCAGGCAGTCTTCCCTTCACGGCGCGCACCTTTTTCCATTTTGTCCTCGCCGTTATCGTCATCACTTGTCAAATGTCCAACATCAGTGATGTTTTGCGTTCGAATAACGGGAATATCTTGCCAGCGTAACAATCGTACCAACACGTCCCAATAAATATAGCCAACCCAGTTGCCGATGTGCGGTTGCGAATAAACTGTTAGGCCACAGGTGTAAAACTTGACCGTTTCTCCGTCAAGTGGTTTCAGTTCATCTTTTCGTCTAGTGAGCGTGTTATAGAGCTTTATCATTAGTTCTATTGTACGGTACTCTGGTTGGTTTTTCAAAATTGACATAAAAAACAGCCCCAGTTGGGACTTAATAATTTCCAATGAACAGTTGACAAGCAGAAGCAGATACACACTAAGACGCGTCAGAAGAATGACGCCTTATTTTTTGGAATCATCTTCTGCTCGTCACTGTTCAGTTATGCTGACTTAGTCAGTCAAGGTCGGGCGAAAAAGGCTCGCCAGACACTATTTGACGCAACATTACGGGGATAAGCCTATCCTCAGGACGAACTACTTCTACGCGAATGCTGCGGTTGAACTTGCCGTCTACGATCAGGTTCATCTGCAATACGTCATGACCATCCCAGTCTTTGTAGTAATTCGCCTTCTCTAGGACGGCGTGCTTTACTTCAGGGATGCGAATTTGGTCCCAGCGTCCTTCGATGACGTCACCTAGGGTAACGTTGGCGTAACGCAGAACTACATAGAACTCGTAGCAGGTTTTGCCTTCTACCTTAGTCTTGACGGGCAAGACGTACGAGCTGTCAGTCTCGTCAACGTGAATGGTGGTCCCATTCTCGTCGTACTCTAGACTGAAACACCCGTAGCTTAGCTTTGCAGAGCACAGATCGATACCACCATCGCATGACATTCCGCTAGTCGCCAATCGACCGGAATAAGATTCTTCCGGGCTAGGAGAAATGAAGCTGAATTTGGTGCCATAGCGGGTAGTCATGCTAGACTTCACACCACACTCCTCTTTCGAGCGCGTTACCTTCGGAAAGGTTTCCTCGTTGACCCAGAGGTGGACCGCATCCCCGAAAGAGGATGCGGTGCCAAGCGTGTAAACAACAACGGGAATTCCTGCTCGGAAAGTCTTGTCGTACTTGCGGTTCAGGTGTGCCATTTTGGCTCCTTCCTTTTCTCTCGCGGCGAAGTTGCCATTTTTGCTTTTTGGCAAATAATCATGCGTGCATATGATCAAGCATGAAACGAGATTTCAATTGTCAATTATATATTCTATCAACAACCAAAACCTCGCTTCATGCTTAAGTTTCGTCTTAATCTTCTTACATCTGCTTGTCAAGGTGCGCTTTCGGATAAGGAGTAAATCTCAACTCATCAACAAAAGCTGTATTCATTTATATCACTAATAGAATAAAATGTCAATAGATTTTGTCAAAAATGTGGCATAATATTTTTTCTCAACTCTGTTACGGTTGCAAAAGATTTTTCTACTATTTGTAAGAATCGCTAAATAAATTGCTAATTCAGCCTCTGCTTCGCCGCCAGATCAGACCTCATACTTGACGAAATAAGATATTTAATATGTAATAAGAAGTATGAGAGAAATAATGCAGGCGCCTCAGCCAATACTCAGCTACGATAAGCCCATTGAGCTAGACTATTTGGAGTGTATGAAAGATAGGTTGATAGGTGCTTTAGAGGAGCCTGAGATAATTGATACGCTGGGGGCTCTAGCCTTAGGGTTATGTGATACGGCTCAAATGTTGGAGCCTATGGAATATGTTGAAGGCGAAGAGTTGGGCGATAGTCATCCTGATTTAGACTGGACAGATAAAAATATAATACCGCTTATCTGTAGTAATAAGTTTGTTGTTTCTGGAAGGCAGATATCTCCTATGCCAGTGCAGAAAGATAGAATAGAAAAAACTCTTGTCGGAGACATGCGTGTTTTTTTAGATGATATGTATCGTTATTTAGAGGAGGATTACCCGCCCACAAAAATAGAAAGAACAGATGCTGGTGTTGACGGTTTTTGTTATACTAGTATTTGCAAAATGGAAGACGCCTGGACAGGTTCTTATGTGCGTCTTCGCCCTGTTATTAGTGTGGCTCAGAGTGGACTGATATGTGTTGATACTGCCACGTTGGGTCACGAAACGTCTCATGCGTATGATCGTATTGTTAATCCAGTTTCGGAAATAAACCCTACTGAATCCAATCAAATAAAACTTCGTTCTGAATTGCAAGCTTATGCCGTGGGTAAAGTGATTCAGGATTATCTTGCATATAATGATAGAATAAGATTTAGTTCCCCTAGTGTGCAAGATCTAGTAGAAGAGGTGCGAAGAGAAGTTAATGGACCTCTACAGTCTGAGAATGCATTTGATGTGAATGGTGATTTGATAGAGCGACTAGATAGAGCAGGCCTGAGATGTATATATTGATAGCGTAGTGGATCAATATTCTGTTTGTAGAGCCTGACCTGTCGCCGTAACTAATTCCCTTACGATTTCGTCATAGCTTTCATATACGCGGAATCCTGCCGCGTACGGATGGCCGCCGCCACCGAAATATCCAGCTACAGTATCGGCGATTGGTAAATTACCTCGTAGGCGCGCAGTTAATTTGCCGTCGGGGTAAGTTTTAATAACACAGCTAAGCGCCACGCCTTCAACCAGCCTCAATTCGTCGCCAATCAACGCGCCGGGGTTATAAGCATCGCTATATTGCTGAATCTCTTCAAATGGCACATGCACCAGCGCCAATTGTCCGTCTAATAAATATTCGATTCGCTCGATCAATTTTCCCTTGTACGCCAAAATTTCTGGCGATTTTTTCATAAATTCGCGTCGTCGCTCTTCAATTTCTGCATTGGATGCGCCTAATTCCGTAAGCTCTCCCGCCGTATGAAAAGTCTGAGCCGTAGTGTTTTGCGTAGTAAGCCCCAGGCTATCGCTCATAATAGCTATCAATAAATCTTCGGCCGCCTGAGGATTTATCTTCCAGTCGGAATACTTGAACAGTTTATATAGCAATTCCCCGGTCGCCACAACGGTTTCTGACAGCATAATATGGTCAAAACTGAGCGTTGATTCGGCTGTATGATGATCGATAACCAGAGTCGGGTGCGTTTCCAGAAAATGTCGCGCTCCAGGAGTTTCTAAGACCTTACTAAGAAGCACGTCCGCGCTTGTATCGACAATTATCGCGGCGTCAGCTTGAAACGGAAAGTCGTTCTGCACTCGATCCCAACCGCGAATATAATGAAGAT
>CAUTKJ010000017.1:0-8164 GCA_963539185.1 uncultured Candidatus Saccharibacteria bacterium
TAGTTACCCATTCCAAACAAACCGAAGCTCAACGATATGCAATCTGGAAAAGAGTCATCAGCTCAAACGATCCGGTAGTAATCATCGGTCCGCGATCTGCCCTTTTTGCGCCCGTGCAACAGCTCGGACTTGTGGTGATTGATGAGTGTCACGAACCAAGTTTCAAACAGGAGCAGTCCCCTCGATATTCAGCCCTCCGCGTCGCCTCAGTTCTTACAAATCAACATCGCGGCAAGCTAATTTTAGGTAGTGCTACTCCAGCGGTTGCCGACTATTACATTGCCAAAAAATCAAACACGCCAATCATTACAATGACAAAACCAGCAAGACCAGACACCATTCGCCCCAACGTGACGCTGGTCGACATGACAAAGCGCAACAATTTTACCCAACATCAATTCCTCTCCGACCCACTCTTGAAATCTATAAACACAGCTCTATCAAAAAACGAGCAAGTTCTTATTTTTCACAATCGGCGCGGCACGGCATCAATCACATTATGCGATAACTGCGGCTGGCAGGCTGGCTGCCCACGTTGTTTTATTCCACTCACTCTGCACGCGGATAGCCATAAATTGTCATGCCACATTTGCGGTTTTTCGACCAAAGTTCCTACTAGTTGCCCTGAATGTAAAAACGCCGACATCATCCACAAAGGTATCGGAACTAAGCGAATTGAAGACGAATTACAGAGGTTATTCCCGAATAAAAAAATTGCTCGATTTGATAAAGACACCGATTTGAAGGCTACCGTAGACGAGCGTTATGATGAACTGAAAAATGGCGAAATAGATATAATTATCGGCACGCAAGTTATCGCCAAAGGACTAGATTTGCCACATTTAACAGTCGTCGGAGTCATTCAAGCCGACACCGGACTTTCCCTCCCTGACTATTCATCACCCGAACGAACATTTCAATTGCTCGCCCAAGTCGTCGGCCGCGTCGGCAGGTCAAGTACACCAACGGAAGTCGTCATCCAGTCATATCAACCAAATCACCCGTCTATCACAAACGGACTATCTCAAAACTATACAGAATTTTATCAAAGAACCATATCTCAACGACAAAAAACCAACTTTCCACCTTTTACTTACTTATTAAAACTAACCTGCGTTTATAAGACCGAAGCCGCCGCCATAAGGAACGCTAAAAAATTGTCCGAACTATTAAAATCCAATTTCGATAACATTGAAGTTTTTGGACCGACGCCCGCTTTTTATGAGCGCGTCCGCGATACATATCGATGGCAAATTGTAGTCAAAAGCCCCCGACGACAAGAACTTCTCGACGTCTTGAATTTTCTGCCGTCATCACACTGGCAGTACGAGCTTGACCCTGTAAGTCTACTGTAATTTCTGGTATAATTATAGCAATGACAAAAGACGATATTATCACATTACCAAATCCACGTCTTCGCCAAAAATCATCGAAAATCCACGTTGTTACTAATGATGTTGTAAAACTGGCAGACGAAATGACCGTAGCCGCGCTGGACTGGGAAGATTCCAGACCTCACGAAATTAGCGCTGCCCTCGCTGCCGTGCAAGTCGACAAATTAGAGCGTGTCGTGATTGTTCGAGCTGACTTTGAAAGAAAATCAACTCGCGAATTCATCACTCTTATCAATCCAGAAATCGTGAAATATGAAGGTGAAATTGTCGAAGATTTTGAAGGATGCTTAAGCGTTAAAAGCATTTACGGAAAAGTTCCTCGCTATAGTAAAATTCGCGTAAAAGCCACGAATTTAGATGGCGAGGAAGTGCGAATTAAAGCCGAAGGATTTTTGGCGCGCGTATTACAGCACGAGATAGACCACTGTAACGGATTAGTTTTTATAGACCATATTAAGGATAAAAAAGACGCTTTTTATACGCTCGATAAGAAAGGCGAGTTGCAACCGTTAGATTATGACAAAGATATCGCCGAAAATAGTATTCTTTGGGACTGAAAATTACAGTCTAATTACTTTAAAAGCTCTCGTTGAAGAGGGATTTAACGTTGTTTGCGTTATTACCAAACCTGACACCAAGCGCGGCCGCGGACACAAACTTACTGAACCTCCAGTAAAAACATTCGCCAAGTCTCACAATATTCCAGTTTTACAGCCAATCAAAGTCAGTGAAATTACCGACTACATAAAACAACTTCAGCCAGTAACGGGCGTTTTGGTTGCATACGGAAAAATCATTCCCCAGTCAATTATCGACTTATTTACACCAGGAATTATCAACGTCCACCCTTCTTTACTGCCAAAATATCGAGGGCCTTCACCCATTGAATCAGCTATAGCCAATAGAGACACAAAAACTGGCGTATCGATAATGCAACTTGATAGTAAAATGGATGCCGGTCCCATATACGCCCAAACTCGACAACCTCTCACTGGAAAAGAAACAAAGTCCGAGCTGTACGACAAACTATTCCACGACGGCACTTCTCTGCTAATAAAAAACTTGCCAAACATCATCAATGGAAATCTTCAACCAACACCACAGGACGACTCTCAGGCTTCATACTGTCAACTATTAAGCAAGGACAATTCGTGGCTCGATACGGAGCGTATGACCGCCACCGAGGCTGAAGCCCACGTCCGCGCACACCTCGGGTTTCCGCGTAGCCGAATGACAATTGACGATCGAGATATCATCATCACGAAATCCCATTGTGACAAAACTCCGAATTCTCATCTTGATAAAAAATTCGCCGATGGCAACTATTTAATTATCGACGAGCTCATCGCACCCAGCGGAAAAACAATGACCGCAGAAGAATTTATCCGCGGTCATCAAGCCTAAATTCACTGACTAAGCAGCCAAATCAAAGTCGCTTTGAGTCTGCTGCGGCGCTGAAGGTGCACTCATGCCGTCTAAAATAGCATCGCGGTTGGCTATAATTTCCTTTTTCAAGTCAGCCATAACCGCAGCCACAACGTCACGATAATCTGGTCGATTGACCTCTAGCCACTTAGTAGCCGCAAATTCATCCTTCAGGCGCGGATCATCAGCAGGCAAACCTGAAGCTTGTGACATTTTCTGCAACATTGGTTCCTGCTGATAATTAGGCGCATGTTTCGCTAGAAAATCATCCACAGCACCAGGAGTTTTATCGATAATTCCCGCAAACTCCTCCAACTGAGCATTGCTCATTCCCTGGCTTAATCGTTCGCCAACTCGAAGCTCCAATTCACTATAAATATGTTGCAACAACGATTTTTGCTGATCTTCCGGCAACTGGTCCAGCCCCAATTCTTTAAGAAATTCTTCATTCAGTTGGAACATAGTCCTCCTTTTCTTTCGTCTATATGATTAAGTTAAATTATACCAGTAACTGTTTAATATTACTATCCACGCATCATATTCAGCGCGTCATTGTATAATTTTTGTAACTCAATCATAGTCTCATTCATCGAGGTTTGAACAATTTCCATCAAATTAACGCCATTATTTGCACACCAATTCAATATCGCAGAAGCATCGTCGCCATCCAGTAATTTCATAAACTCATCCAGCCTCGCTTCGCCAACAGCCAGTAAAATCTTCCTTACGATCTTATCCTGTACACTGTTAGCGACGTCTTCCCTCATTTGCTCTTTTTTATCCGCAGGCAATGATCCAAAACCAGCCTGTGCTAAGAATTCGTCAGTAATTTCAAACATTTTTATCTCCTTGTTTATTTTTATATTTTATCTATTAAACGTATTGATTCAATACTCCCAACACGTCTGCAGTAACACTAGATCCATCAACTTCCAGATACTCTATTCCGCCAGTATTATACCATTCCACGGTGTGACCATTAGCCATGGCTTTATCGGCCAGATTATGAAGTTGATCCATTGCGTTTGCGTTACCAAACTTATCGGCAGCCCAGTCCCAAGGATAGTCGTAAGAACTGAAATTTGATGTATCTAGATTAGCACTATTTACAATGTTGTTCATAGAAGATGCGCCGCTAGGCTTCTGTGGTATTTGCTCACTACCAGATTGTGGAGGTGTTGTAGTGTTACTCTCAGTACCAGTAGCATGCGCAGAGTTATCCCACAACCAGTCGCCGAAAAATTTACCAGCAAAACCACCCAGAGCAAAGCCGATACCAAACTTACCCATTGCCCAACTCATTCGCTTACGCAGAGTATCCTGCCTCTCTATACTCACGTCCTTAAGATTGTCAACTGATACATTGACTGCATGCTCCATAACATCGTCAATTTTCATGTTGGCCACAGCTTTCTCAAATGAAGGATCTATAGTTCCAAGACTGGCCTCAGCTGTGCGCTCTTCACCACGACGCTCTTCCAGAACAGCCTGTTTTGTTAATCCAGCAACTCCTAATCCCGTTACAACACCGACAGCCGTCGTAATAGGCCATGTAGCAACAGACCCTACTATAGCACCGCCCACAAAACCAGCACTACCCAACTTCAGCGTCTGAGCAATCTTACCACCATTATTAAACACTTTACCAACTTTAGCGGCAGCTTTCTTAAATATATTACGATCATCAAGCATGTCGTCATACTTATCTGTCGTTGTTCTTGAGGTTTCTTGCATACTTGCAAACGCTGCTTGCCCCATCTCCGCCGCTAATTCAGCCTGTTTTTCTGGATCCTGTTTTGCTGCTTCGATTTTATCAGCAAACTTAAGACGCATGTATTCCAATTCGCTCTTTTTCAATTCCTCTGTAGCAGCATTCAACTCTTCTTGCCGTTTCTTTCCGCCAAAGAACTTCTTAAAGAAGTGTGATTCAACGGCAATACTCGCTTTAGCGAATCTACTTCGAGCAATCTTAAGATTAGTAGCAGCTTCATACGCCTCCAAGCTAATCTTTTCTGTTGGGGTGTCATCAACATAGGTCGCATTATCAGACTGATTATCTGGTTTTGTAGGCCCCATCCCCAAAGGTTGAGGCTCTTGATCTTGCATCTTATTTTTATTAAGAGATTCACTTAATTTATGTATAAAAAACTCAGCAGCTTCAGGATTGTTAGTTAGATAATCTATTACAGTTGCAAAACTTTGTCTAAGATTTTCATTTGCATCGAAATTTTCTGAAGTATTATCTTTTTGCTCTTCAGTTCTATTTACAGCGGAAGCTTCTAATGCTGCTGATTCATCATTAGTACTGGATGGACTTCCTTCGGGTGTTTTGCTCATTTTGTGGTGGTTTCCTTTCGCCTTCTGCACGCAGAATGGCAATAAACTTATGTATATTTAAGATACTATCATAAATACATAAAAAAGTCAATACTTAGAACAGTTTACCCCAGAGTTTTCTTCACTAATTCCCTAGTAAAGAACTCCAATTTGTCGCCAATTTCTAAGGTAACCTTTTTCTTCGTCCTGAGACTCAATCCGCACATTTCGCCTTCAAAGACCTCTTTTGCTTCTTGTTGCTGACGCTGCACAGAAGAAACTTCCACTTCAGCAATTTGCTCTCCGCCACGTTTTACGCGCGCCAGCAAGTCCTTAGCGACTTTACCGTGCTTCACTTCACCACCAGCGATTACTTCTTCGCGCATTGTCCTAAACACGCCCTTAATTTCCAACTCACCAATTTCAGTTTCAACGATTTCTGGCGCCAACAAAGCCTCCATTGAAGCCTTAGCGTCATCCAACAATTCATAAATCACCTTAAAAATTCGCACTTCCACATGCTCACGCGCCGCTAATCGCTTAACTGCTGGTGGCAAATCGACATTAAAGCCATAAATCACCGTATTTTCACCGACCGCCAAATGAATATCGTTCTCGGAAATATTGCCAACACCAGTTCCAACAACATGAAGCTCAACTTCGCCATTCGTATCAATCAGCTTCAAACTATCAACCACAGACGTTACCGAACCCTGAACGTCAGCCTTAACGATTACGTTAAATTCTTCCGCATCAAGCTTTCGATTCATCATCTTAAGAATATCTGCGCCAGTAACATTGGTTGTGGCCGCCATTTTCTCTTGTTCAATTTTAGCCTTTTGCGTCAAATTGCGAGCTTCTTTTTCGCTCTTCGCAATCTCAAATCCATCACCGAATTGTGGCAATTCCTTAAATCCGGTCATATTCACTGGCATACTTGGACCGGCATCTTTAACGGTTTTACCACGGAAATCTTGAAGCGTTCGGACTCGTCCATAAGCCGTCCCAGCAACCAAATAATGACCAGGCCTTAAATGACCATTCTCCACCAGCAAGCCAACTACGGCGCCACGACCAGTTTCCATGTGTGCCTCAATAACCAAACCTTCGGCTGGAACATCTTCATCTGCGCGCAAATCTTCCATATCCGCCACCAATAAAACCATATCCAAAAGCTTGTCTAAGTTCTGACCAGTTTTTGCACTAACCTCAACCATCACAGTGTCGCCACCCCACTCTTCAGGGTTCAAACCATGCTCAGACGCCAATTGAGTCTTCACTAGTTGCGGATTAGCCGCCTCTTTATCAATCTTATTAATTGCCACCACAATTTTAGCGTTAGCTGACCTGGCAAATCGAATAGCTTCAACAGTCTGAGGCTTAACTCCATCATCCGCCGCCACCACAATAATCACCACATCAGTCAGTGTAGCTCCGTGCTGCCTTAGCGCCGCAAAAGCCTCGTGACCTGGAGTGTCCAATAAAGTGATAGTTCGTCCGTTGCGCTGAGCTTGATAAGCGCTAATATGCTGAGTAATTCCTCCGGCTTCACTGGCCGCTGTTTTCTTATCAAGAATCGCATCTAGTAAACTCGTTTTACCGTGGTCAACATGCCCCATCACAGCTACAATCGGTGGACGAGGAACTGCCTTGTCTGATAATTTGTGCGCATGGTGATGGATTTCCGCAGAAACAGTCTTTCGCTTCAGCTGCACATCCAGCCCCAACTCTTCAACAATAATCTGTGCAGTCTCAAAATCTAGTCGCTGATTAATTGTCGCAGCGATTCCGTTCTTAAACAATTCACCAATCAGCGTAGTTACTGACAATCCCAGAGTTTCGGCCAGCTCGCCAACCGTTACCGAATCCGCAATATTGACGATTTTTTCTGCCATAATAAGCTCCTCTCACCTCTGGGCGTAACTACGCTTCAGGGGATTTGTATTATTTTTTCTTTGATGATTTGCCGAGTGAAAGAGAAATCTTACGATTTTCCTTATCGATATCCAAAACTGTAAATTCTTTACGCTCGTTCAATGTAAATACTTTTTCAGGATCAGTACCGTCACCGCCAAGCTCTGACACGTGAACCAAAGCTTCAACCGCTGGACTCAACTGTACGAATGCACCAAATGGAGTAATTCGAGTTACAGTTCCCTCAACTTTTTCACCAGGCTTAAATTGCTCAACTTCATCCAACCATGGATCTTTAGTCAATTGCTTCATACTCAAGCTCAAGCGTTCTTTGTCGATTGCGATAATCTTAGCTTCGATAGTTTGACCAACCTTTACGTAGTCAGATGGATTGTTAACACGCTCCCAGCTAATTTCTGAGATGTGAATCAAACCTTCAATACCTTCAACGTTAACGAATACGCCGAAGTCGACAACACCTGTAACAACACCTGTAACTGTATCACCAATTGCCAACTTCTGGAATCGCTCTGCCAAGCCTTCTTTAACCGCCTCTTTTTCAGAGAAGATCAATTTGTTAGCTTTTCGGTCAGCGTCCAAGATTCGTGCTTTAATATCCTTCTTTACCAAGCTGTTCAATCGTTGCAAGATTTCGTCCTTGTCGCTAGAACCTACACGAGGATAGTGTTCGGCTGACAATTGCGATACTGGCAAGAATCCGCGAATACCTTCGTATTCAACTAGTAGTCCACCGCGGTTAGCATCGTATGGCACAACAGTGATAATTTCACCAGATTCCAATTTAGCCATAACTTCATCCCAACCACGATCTTTCGCAGCCTTGCGCAATGAAAGTAGCGAATAGCCATCTTCCAATTCGGTATCAATTACACTAGCAATTACTGAATCGCCAACATTGTAGTTCTTTGAAAGGCTAACTTCGCGGCGTGGAACCAAACCAACACCCAAAGGTCCTAAATCAATTAAAATTTCGTGCTTCTTTACTGATAAAACAGTACCGTCAACCGTTTCGCCAACAGTAAGTTGTTTAACACTATCACCTGCTTGAGCCAGCAGGTCATCCATTGTAATTTTGGCATCTGCCATAAGTCTTC
>CAUTKJ010000018.1:0-7994 GCA_963539185.1 uncultured Candidatus Saccharibacteria bacterium
TCCCGTTCGCGCCAACGTGTCGTTAAATCGTGAAGTTATTTCAAAAGAAAAAGGTTTTTCCTGCATAATCTGTTTGATTATATCACGAAATGGTCGACGGATCGTTTCGTGACAAGCTAATCACATCGCTACATCGCACCAAGTAATATTTATTCTCTTCCGCATTATTAACTATTAGCACAGGCTCGCCACGACTAAGCGGCAATTCCGACACGCTTAATATTCGACCATCAACATCTGGTCTATCATTAATTTCCGGATTCCAGACCACCAAACTATCCGCCCGCAGCGCAAATTTTTCAATATATTCATGGCTACTCACCTCTTCCAACGGAACATCATTCCACGAAACCGCATTCAGCAAGTCACCAGGCAAACATCGGTATGCCGAAACTACACATTCGCCCTTAAACTCCCGCACTCTGCTAATATCCTGGATTACATTACAAGCGGCGCATTCATACTGACTCAATACATCAAGCTGTTCGCCAAGAGGCAATTTATAGAAACACTCATCATTAACTACTTCACTTGCAAAATTTGCAATTTTATGAAGTTCATTTACCGCCATTTTAAGCTCTTCAACTTCACCATCAAATCCTTCCAAACGAATAATCTTATCTCTGTCGGGTACCACATAAACCTTCTTCGAAAAGTCTCCAGACTCATCATCTATCGTCACTTCAAGCGCCGCGTAAAATTTATCATGATAGCTAACAAAACACATCCCATCAATACACGCCCCAGAAATATCCATAAATTCATACTGTAATTCATTATTTTTCGTAGCGTCAGGAGCCAACGCAAAACCAGTAAAACCAACAGTGCTAATGCCATAAAGTCTTGTCGCAGAAAACTCAGACAACTGATCATTTAGTATTTGGGCATATTCTCTTGACACTTCATCAAACTCCGACTCGTCAACATAAGAAAGATCCGTCGCTAGCTGCCAAGCGGTCTCTTGAAAATCGTCATTAAAAACCGTTTCAAATAAATCAATAGGGGCTCCGACCTCCTCTTTATCGATTGGCGTCATATCAAGCACATCTTTCATATCCACACAAAAAGTCGCAAATCGATTTTTAATATCAAACATTTCCAGCACAGGGCGATCGTCGCGCCACGTAAAACTCGGCAACCATCCAAATAGAACCGCAGGATTAGCGTCTTCTATATTATTTTCCCTGCCGTCAATTTTAACCTTATACGCCTGGCATTTCACTTGAATTCCGCCATCATACGGAATCTCGTTCAAAACGTCATTTATTTCATCTATCAAAAGCTGCCTCGACTCCGCATCTTGAGTGTCGCCGACACCAGCAACTTCTTCGATTTTGTCAGCATAATGGCGCAATTTACGCACACATCGAGGAACGCCGCTATCATCTGGCAATAACTCTATTGATATAATCGCCTGCTTGTCAAGCGGAAAATAATAGTCATTCTGCGAAGTTCTCACACACAAAGCAGCCATCTCTTTGGTGTAAATCGCAAACGGCGCTGGAATCTCAGAGTCAATTTCCATGGGATATATCAAATCCGCCACACCCTCAACTGGCCGCAGACGATACGAACTGTCCTCTTCGGATTGACTATATCCAACAACTCTAACCTTCTCGCCCTCAATATCGCCAGCGTGCGTAGCTTGTTCTATCTCAGCAATTGCAATCTCGTCATTTTCCCCTTCCCCGTCGAGCAATAAATTCGCGCCAGCAATTCGCCTCCAGTCTTCGTCAGAGAATAGCTTAGGAGAATTAGACTCCATATCAGGCTTTGAGCGTTCCATATTGCTATATATTATACAACTTTAATCGATATTTACAAGTATAACTCCTTCCGTATGCTGTATACTAGAAACATGAGCAGTAAAACCCTCGTTGATTTGGATCAGTGGCTAGCCCCGCACAAATCCACAATTCAGGCGCGCGAGAAGTATATTTCTTCGAAACTGAAAATGGTTTTAGGCGACAAAACGCCAGCCGAATTCGCGATGGGTTTTTTACATTTCGGACTTCATAAAACAGATATAGGCTGGACGTTTAGAGAATGGGCGCCGAATGCCACTCAGATATTCTTAGTTGGCGATTTTTCAGATTGGAAAGAACGCAAGGAATTCGCCTTAAATCGTGATGAAAACGGCGAATGGAGCATAAATCTTCCTGAAGATTCACTTCGTCACGGACAAAAATATAAATTGCGTGTCTATTGGTCTGGCGGCGACGGTTGGCGGCTGCCTTCATACTCAAATTACATCGTTCAGGACAAAAATTCTGTCGATTTTTCCGCAGTTGTATGGTCGCCAAAAACTCCCTATGATTGGCAATATAAAACCCCGCCCAAGCCAAAAGTTCCTTTAATTTACGAAGCACACGTTGGTATGAGCGGTCAGGAAGAAAAAGTTGCCAGTTTCAGCGAATTTACTGCGGAGGTTTTGCCGCGAATTAAAGAATCTGGCTATAACACCATTCAACTTATGGCAATTGCAGAACATCCATATTACGGCAGTTTCGGTTATCACGTCAGCAACTTTTTCGCGGTTTCGTCAAGATTTGGCACTCCCGACGATTTTAAGAAACTGGTCGACGTGGCGCACGAAATGGGACTGCGCGTCATCATCGACCTTGTTCACGCTCACGCCGCCAAAAACGAAGTCGAAGGTCTGGGCAATTTTGCCGGCGATCCGACACAATATTTCAAGCCGACAAATCACCCAGAATGGGATTCGCGATTATTCGATTACGGCAAACCAGAAGTTTTGCATTTTTTGGCAAGCAATTGTCGCTGGTGGTTGGACGAATATCACATTGACGGATTTAGGTTTGATGGCGTAACTAGTATGATTTACCACGACCACGGACTCGGAAAAAGTTTCACTAGTTATGACGATTATTTCCGCGACAATGTCGACAAAGACGCGCTCGCTTATTTAAGATTGGCAAATGAAACCATTCACACCGTTCACCCTGACGCCACGACAATTGCAGAGGAAATGAGTGGTTTTCCTGGACTGGGCGCATCAACAAAAGACGGCGGGCTGGGCTTTGATTATCGCCTGCAAATGGGCGCGCCAGATTTATGGATAAAAACTCTGAAAGAGAAAAATGATGAAGATTGGGATTTGGGGCAATTGGCTTACACTTTGAGTTCGCATCGCCCAGAGGAAAAAGTCATCAATTACGCCGAAAGTCACGATCAAGCGCTCGTCGGTGATAAAACGCTGATTTTCCGATTGATTGATAAAAATATGTATTGGCACATGGATAAAATTGATCCAGATCTTAAGACCGAACGCGGAATAGCCCTGTATAAACTAATCCGTCTAATGACAGCTGGGCTGCACGGCGGCGGTTATTTAAATTTTATGGGCAACGAATTTGGACATCCCGAATGGATTGATTTTCCGCGCGAGGGTAATAATTGGTCGTTTAAGCACGCTCGTCGGCAATGGAATTTACGCGACAATGGCTTCTTAAAATATCAATGGCTGGGAGATTTTGACGCGGCGCTGATGAAGATCATTGGGCAAATTGATAATCCTAATGTTCACCATTTGATGGTTCGCCAATCTGATCATATGGTCAGTTTTATGCATGGCAACTTTTTATTTGTTATCAATTTTTCGCCCGACAAATCCCACTCAGATTACGCAATACCCGCAGAAGCTGGCTCTTATAAATTGGCATTAAGTAGCGACGACAAGAACTTCGGCGGACAGGAGCGAATAAACCATAATTCCCGATTTTTTACTTCCCCAACTGATAATAGCCACAATCTTAAAGTTTACTTGCCAGCCAGAACGGGCATTATTTTACAGAAAGTCGACTAGGCTTGACTTAAATATTATTGCGTGATATAAATAATATTGGCTTTTGTTGACAAGTCGAGTACATCCTTGTCCGAAAGCGTACTTTGACAAGCAGCCAAAACATGAGGTGAGGTTTTATTACTTTTTAGAGAAAATGGAAAGAGGAATGAAATCTCATCTTGTGTAAAGAACAACAACATGCAAAAGGCGTGTGTGCATGAGGTGAGAAGAGAGGGAGCAATGAGCTCTAGCATCAAGTTTTCCGAGCCCGGCGAACGGATCTATTTCGCTACGTACTGCTTAGAAGCAGTGATGGAGTCGGTAAAGACTCTGAGCGAAAGCTGGGATGGCCTCGATAACGAGACCGAAGACCTAGAAGCGTACTTAAACACCGTGCGACTACGCTGGATTGACTGGGGTGAGGGCGGCGGCAACTGCCCTTATGGGCTAGAGAATATCATGACTCTAGCGGAAGCTGTTATCGGCCAGATGGCCGTAGTAGAGGTTGAGTCTGCGCGCGTCAAACCGGCTAAGGAGAAGGGTAATCCCGAGCCTGTGTCCTTGCTACTGGAAAATATTCAGAGGGACGTCAGGAGTTTTCTCTACGTCATGGCGTGCGATCTTCTCGACATCACGAGAGATCGAGTGGACGACATAGGAAGAAGTCTTCCTAAGAACAAGACCAAGCTATGTAGTTCTGTTTTGGATTGCAAGGCGCTGATCCCTCCAATCAAGAAGGGGCTTTGCTGTCGCGACGGCAAAAATAGGCTGATGAGCTCAACAGACTCCAAACAAGTCTATGAGCTGGAACAAGCCATAGAAGCACTAAAGTGGCTTCTAGAACAACCAGGGTGCGACGCGCTTAAAGCGCTGGGTTTGCGTCCATAAAAATACGCAGCTCATCTTGAAGTAGTGACGAGTTGTTCTTTTTTTAAAGACTGCTTGTCACTTCATTGGAAATTATTAAGTCCCAACTGGGGCTGTTTTTTATTCTATTGACTTTTTTACTTATGTGTGATATAAATAGTACTAGCTTTTACAGACAATCCCGTCAGTAAAAGTCGCCCTTTGAACTTCACCTTTGAGAGGAGGTGAAAAAATGAGCACTTCAGACAACTGCGCGACAGATGATATTAAGGTACATGAGGTAAACCGGAAGGTTTACTTAGCCTGTCTTGTCGCCTTACTCCTGCTACCGGTCGCCATCTTCGGCTTCTATGCCTTAGACCCGGATCTGTTCGCATCGCTAGTGGAGCTAGTTTCGTCAAAGTTAGCAGCAATGCTAGCTTACGTAACTATAGTTACTCTTGTGATGAGTATATGCCGCCTCGACAAGAGGGTCGCCAGGTGTATCCAGAAGATTATCAAGCTTCAGAAGGAGCTTGATAAGTCCAAGGACAAGAACGGCGAACTTCAAGATGCGCTTGCTGAATCCGAACACAAGCGCAAGAAGGCCGAGGATCGCGCCAACGCATACAAGGCGCTGCTCTCCAAAGAGCAGCGTCAAGATGAAGAGGCACTGGAGATTGCTAACGCCGCAAACCGCTCCCGATAAGGTGAGTGACGTTTGCACCAAGGGCACCCCGCCCGCCTAATAGAAATAGCTCGCTGAGGCTTTGGCCTAAGCTGGGGCTCTCTTGGCGGGCTATTTCTATTGGCATAAAATTTGTTACACTAGATATTGTGAAGAAAAAAGTACCAAAATTCATTGAGCAATCATTAGCCCGAGTCGCTAATCTTTACAGCTTTGAACCGGCTCACGTTTTGGAGAAAATTGATGAAAGCTTGACACCGAATATGCGAGCTTTGCGCCTGGCTATGACGATTGCCGAGCAGCTTCTGAGTATGGGCGTGGTGGCGCGCGATGTGGTTCGTATGGCGCAAGGAATTACGCGGACATATTGCCGCAGGCCCGTTCATGTGGACGTGAGCTACACTTTGGTGACAATTTCTCAAGACCGCGGAGTTAGCCACGAACCTTTGACGATGGCGCGAGTTATCGTTCCTGACGATCCTAATTATCAATTGATTCAAGCATTGCAGTTATTAGCCCTCGACATTCGTCGCAAGCAACTTTCCCTGGAAGAAGCCGAGGAGCGATTGCAACAAATACTCAAAAAACCCACCGAACATTCCCGGCTAGTCGTTTACGCGGCGGGCGGACTGGTGAGCGCGGGTTCCGTCATTCTGTACGGCGGCAGTTTGCTCATGGCGTCAATCGCATTTCTGCTCGGATTCCTGGCGACTGGACTACTGAGGTGGCTGGGACGCGTCGGCATGCCACTATTCTACTCACAAGCTCTTGTGGCGATTTTTGTCACCTTAGTAGCGGCAGGAACGGCATGGTGTAGTAATTATTTAGGACTGAGCATCAATACGACGCTACTCGTCATTAGTGGCATTGTCTTATTAGTGGCAGGATTGATGTTTGTGGGAGCATTTCAGGACGCAATCGACGAATACTACATGACTGCCAACGCCAGATTGTTAAAAGTCGTAATGGCGACGGGCGGCGTAATTGCCGGCGTGATGGTCGGATTATACATTGCGACAAAATTCAGCATCACCTTCCCGGCAACGCCAGATCGATTGACATTGGCGGATGGACACACTCAATATTTGGGCGCTGGAATTATCGCGGCGGCGTTCGTTCTGAGGAATCATTCTCGATTTTTAGGAATGGTTATCTCTGGATTAATCGCAATTTTCGGCTGGTGGATTTCAAGATTAGCCATGAGTTTTGGCTTTGATATCGTAACAGCGAGTGGCATCGCAGCGGCGGCAATTGGGCTGGTCGCAGTTATGACTTCCAGATTATGGAAATTCCCTTCCCTGGCGATCATCGCAGCGGGAATTGTGCCGCTAGTCCCAGGCTTGTCACTTTACAACGGCTTAATGGGTGTCGTCCTATATCCACCAAATAGCGCAAACTTCCTACCAGCCTTGGCTATCTTAGCGCGAGCAATTCTCATCGGCGTGGCAGTAGCAATTGGCGCGTCATTCGGCAACATCGTCGGTCGCCCAATTCGCCGACAATTCATCAATTTATTCCGACGAAACACGCAAGTGTCATGAAAAATAGCCCAAAATTCATTGGATTGTCAGACTCGCGATTATTTCATATGCGCGGAGTGGCGTACAAATCTTACAATCTGGCTCGCGAGATCTTCAATATGGAAGAAGACGTGGCGCGCAGCTTATTTTTAATGGGACTAACACACGACTTTGCCTACGCTTTTGTTGACAATCAGACAGATCACGAACATGAAGGCGGCAGGATATTAGAACTATCTGGCTTCAATTGGGCTGAGGCTGTGTTTGATCACGGAAACCCAGACATAGAAAACTGGACGGACGAATTGCTTATCTTAAACTTGGCAGACATGACGACTAGCCCAGACGGCAAGCCGATAACCATAGACAAACGACTGGAAGATATCGAAAACAGATATGGCACAGATAGCATTCAGGTAACAAAAGCGCGGAAATTGACCAAACGAATCAAAGAAGAGCTCGCCAAACGAAACCTAACAATTCCAAACTTATAAACCTGAAAGTTATCCAAATAAAAATCCCCGGATTCGCTCCGAGGATTTTTTATGAGGTAGAGATTATTTATTTCGCTTTTCGATAATCTCTTGCGCAACGTTTGGCGGAACTTCCTCGTATTGAGCTAATTCCATCGTTGAAGCGGCGCGACCCTGAGACATCGAGCGAATGTCCGATGTGTAGCCGAACATATTTGCTAATGGCACAAACGCCTTAATCAACTTAGCGCCACCCATCAAGTCTTCCATAGCGTCGATGCGTCCGCGACGTGAGTTAAGGTCGCCGATGATGTCACCCATGAAGTCTTCTGGTGTAGTAACTTCAACCTTCATAACTGGCTCGAGCAAGATTGGGTTAGCTTGCTTAATACCTTCACGAGCAGCTATCGAACCTGCCAATGAGAACGCCAATTCTGAGGAGTCGACATCGTGGTATGAACCATCGTAAAGTGTAGCCTTAACGTCAACAACTGGATAGCCAGCAATAACACCGCCTTCCAATGTTTCGCGAATACCCTTCATTACGGCTGGGCGATATTCCTGAGGAACCACACCACCCTTAATTTCATCAACGAATTCAAAGCCCTTACCGGTCTCATTTGGCTCAAAGCGAACCCAAACGTCACCATATTGACCGCGAC
>CAUTKJ010000019.1:0-7602 GCA_963539185.1 uncultured Candidatus Saccharibacteria bacterium
CAGTCAATTGACCTGAACAAATAATTGTATTCCAATGTTTCTTGTTTAAGTGATAGCCTGGTAAAACCGTTTCGTATTTTTCTCGTAAATTCTGCGCCAACAACGGATCGCATTTTAGGCTTACTCTGAGCGGCTTTGAGCCTTCCGTAACCAATGCTACCATTTTCCCTGCGCCGTCATTATCTCGACCAAATTTATACACCGCAACGTCCTCGCCAAATGGATAATCCAGCCATACGCCCGGCAAGCTTAGGATAAATTCTTCAAATTGTTTATGTGTCATACCTTTACCTTTTTCAAATAATATTCAAGTTCCATAATGCTGCCGCGGATGTCTTCCAGCGCTCGATGATCTTCTGGCTTGGCGAATTTCTTACCGTATTTACCTTCAAACACCACCTTCCAAGCACTCACATCAAGCATTCTATAGTGCAGTCTTTTTGACAATGTCGGCCACCATTGATCAATGAATCGACGATCCTGATGAATTGAATTGCCTGCTAGCAAAATCTTCGTTTCACCCGCAAAATACTCATCACAAAACGCCAACAATTCGCGTTCTATTTCCGCCAAAGGTTTGCCCGATTCATTCTGCTCCTCCAGCCCGCGTCGCGCTTCCGGATGCTCATTCCAAAAACCAGCATTTCGATCTAACAACTTAGCCAACTTTTCCGAATCGTGGCGCACAATTCCTTCGTACGTCGCAATTTCCTTAAAATTCCAATCCGTCGCAATTGCCGCCACTTCCAAAATCTCATCACGTACTGGATTTAGTCCAGTCATCTCCAAATCCACCCACAAAATCTTTTTCGGCTTAAAACTTGCTTTCATATCTCTATTTTACCACTTCCATAAGGCGTGCTAAACTAAAATCATGACAAAACGCATCCTACTCAAATTATCAGGTGAACAACTTCAAGGCGAATTCGCCAGCGGCTTTGACCCAAAACGCGCTCGCTGGATTGCCGAACAAATTCGACCAGCGCTGGACGACGGGGCTGAAATTGTAATTATGGTTGGCGGCGGCAATTACGTTCGCGGCAATCAAATCATCGGTCATGGAATTCAACCTGTTTCCGCTCATAATATCGGCATGCTTTCTACGCTAATGAATGCCATTGCGCTGGCGGACGTATTGAACGACGCAGGATTGCCAACTCGCGCATTGTCCACGGTCGAAGTGAATCAATTTATTGATCACTATACTTTCCGACGCGCCATTAGCCATATTAAGAAAAACCGCATCGTAATCGTGGCGTGCGGCACCGGCCGACCATTCCTGACTACTGATACTGCAGCATTAAATCTGGCACTGGAAATGCAGTGCGACGCCGTGATTAAAACGACGAAGGTCGACGGAGTTTACGACAAAGATCCTATGAAATTCCCTGACGCCGTAAAAATTGATCATTTATCTTACCAAGAAGCCCTAACAAATCCTAACATTGCCGTTATGGATAAGGCAGCAATTGGACTAGCCATGGACGAACACATCCCAGTTGTAATTTGTGATTTGCTTACAGACGGAAATATTCTCCGCGCAACCCGCGGAGAATCAGTAGGCACACTTATTAGTTAAGGTTTAGTCCTTTTTCTTGTCTAATTTATCGAGTTTCAAGAAGTGAACGATTGCATATACAACAAATGCAACGGCTATCAACGTAATCAATGAGCTAATAAACGCGCCGTATAAAAACTCACCTTTACGTCCAGCAACTTCAACTGTGAATGAAGCTGACTGCAACCCTTGCTGAGAACCGACAACCAGCTGTACTAGCGGATCAATAAATGCTGTTACCAATTTTTTCACAGTATCACCAGCTGCGGTACCGATTGCCAAACCAACCGCCATACCGACAACGCCCTGTTCACGGATAAAGTTTATAAACCCACCCATATGAGTGTCTTTTATAGCTGCACTTACAATTTTCTTCTCTTTAAGAGCGGCAACTTTCGACGCTGCTTTTACACTCTTCGAAGCTAATTTCTTAGCTGATACTTTTGAACCTTTAGTTGATTCTGAAGATTTCATAACTATAAAACTCCTTTTATTATTTATATTGGATATTATATCTTATTTGGTGCCACGATTCCCAAAATAGCCAGTCCAGCCTTAAGAATGTCAGCGTAAATTGCCACGATTCCTACGCGATGCGCTTCTTTGTCGCTACCAATAACCTGATTTTTCTCGTAATAGCGATTAAATTCTTGCGCCAATTCAAACAAATATGTACAGATGTGATGAGGTTCCAAACTTTCCTTAGCGCGATCAACTACGTCCACATACTCACTTAACTTTCTGACCAGCATTTTATCCTCGTCAAACAACTCTGTCGGAAAGGTAATTTCTTTATCGGATTTAGCTAAAATACCTCGCGCTCGAGCATGGGCGTATTGCAAGTAGCTTCCCGTATTGCCAGTCAAACTTACCGCGTCATTAATATCAAATATGACGTCGCCGCCGATCTTCACTTTCAAGAATTGATAACGAAGCGCGCCAGCAATCACGTCGTCAGTTGGTTCACCGCCAGCATTTTCAATTGCCTTCTTAAACTCATCGAACAGCCAGCCAATTGTAACAACCTCACCTGTTCGTGAACTCATTTTTCCAGTTGTCAATTTGACCAAGCCAGTCGCGTAATTAAATAATTTTCCTTTCAAAGCTGGAATCGACAATTCACTAGCCGCAATCACGCCACGGAAGTACGCTGCTTGCTCCTCGCCGTTTACCGTAATCGATAAATCCAAATTCGGGTAGTCCTTATATTTCAACTGAATCAATCCCATATCATGCGCCCCATAAAGACCATTGCCATGAGATCCAATAAACACGTTGTCGAACGCGCCGTATTTGCTGCCCTTAAAAACATACGCGCCGTCAGATTTGGTAAACACCTCTGGAGTTTTCTCTTTAATCAGAGATTTGCCCAATTCTTCAGTTTCGCTCTCAACGTAACGTCGCTCAATCGGCACGTTTCCAAGTCGCCCAACATTAGAGTCAATTTCGTCAAAGCTCCAACTTTTACAGATTTCGTAAACTTGCTTATATAGTGGATCATCCAGGACGAATGATTGCTTGGCTAGTTCATCAATTTCTGCCTTTGCCTCTGGAGATTCTTTCGCCGCACGCGCACCTTCAACGTACATGCGACTCATAAATTCATTCCGCTTATCAGCTGGGATTTCGTTCAATTTATTTACATCGCCGTCAATCTCACGCAAAATCGCCCACATACTTTTACCAACATGCGTTCCGACATCACCGTGATAACTCACTCGATGCACAATTGCACCATCAACCGCCAGTAAATTAGCCATTGTGTCCGCCAAAATCGCATTCAAAGCGTGTCCGATGTGCATAGCCTTAAATGGATTTGGGCAATTGGTTTCAATTACAACCGTCTGACCAGCGCGCTTCGTCGTTGGCTCTTTTTTCAAAGAATTTAGAACGGATTGATCGCTCAGTTTTACATTGATAAAACCTGGACCAGCCACGCTTACTTCGCTAAACTCCTCTTCCTTGCGCAGATTTTCAGCAATCATCTCCGCAATTTCACGCGGATTCTTCCCTAGCGGCTTAGCCAATTGCAACGCCACATTTGTAGCAAAGTCACCAAACTTCGGATCAGGACGCGTCAATTGTATCGATATATCTTGATCAAAAAGTTGTTTCACTACCTGAGAAATAATCTGTTCCATACTGTCTAGTATACAACAGAGGTGGACTATTATCTAGCTAAATCCCTACGCTGTTTCGTCAAGCTCTTCCAGTTCCAGACTTAATTTCGTCGCCGAACTTGGACTAGACCCTTTCACGTGTTGCAATACATATGTCAATGCCGACATATCGTCTCGACTCAATACACCTTCGGTAAGTCCGTGAATATCTTTTTCTTCAGCCATTTTATTCCTTTTTGTTTTAATTTTTTATACAGTAAAATGATATCACATTATTTTTATTTTGTCAATAACTATAACCTTGCGACCACTTACTTGGCTTTATTTTTATCTGATCGACGCTTATATTCTTCCGCTATAACCCTACCTATTTCGCTGTCTTTTAAGTACTCTTTGCATGACGATAATAAACGCTCGGATACGTCAGAGTCCTTCATCTTTAGCGCCTTCCTATATGAATTGCTAAACGCCGCAAACATACCGTCTTCATCTTTCATGACCCTAATAGTAAGTTTCTTGTCCTCTGACGATACGTAAACAAATATCAAGTCTGCGCCAGATTTCAATGCCGTATGAATCGCTGCAGAGCCCATTTCACTGCGAGGCTTTGAACCTACTGAGTCATCCGCTGAATATCCAGCCAAAACCAAAGATCCACCATCCTCAACAAACTTAACCGCTTCTTCGTAATGGTCTGTTGAAAAGTGAACTGGTTTTTTACTCTTTTTATCTACCCATTCATATGGTACGCCAAAAAAGTTTTTAGCGCCAAACGCAAGATACTGTATAGCCTCTAGGTTGATTCCGCCAACGCCCTTCTTAATCCAATCTCTATTAGTCGACGCTACGCCAATATTAATTTTGTTCAACAAAGATGCCAAATAACTAGCCGTAGGAACATCTTCTCCATTGAAATGTGTTGGCGCTATAACACTTCCCTTGCCCTCGTCTTTGGCTTTTTTGGCGGCTTCAATTAAGATATCTTCGCCAATTATTTCAACTTCCTTTTTGCCATGCATAAAGCCCATCAATAGCTTAAGTCCAGAGGAAAGCCGAACGTCTGTTTCTGGTAATCCCAATTCTTCTCCAGCTGCCTCAAGTTTTTCTACCGCCGAATTGTTAGTTAATCCAAAAGGTTTGATGTGATTTTCTCGTCTACCACGCACCCATTTCTTAAGAGAATCAAGCGCAACCGACAGAGAAAAACCTCCTCTCTGTGGCTCAGTTTCTTTTACGCCAGCATCAGGCTCTTCAGTGATGTCTGGATGGAAAACTTTATTGAACAATTCTTGCTCTTCTGGGGTTGGGCTAAATTTATCTATTCCTGCAGTCATTTTAACTATCTCTCCTTATTACGCAGCCAATACCGGATCATATTTATCACGCATATACCCCAATATCGCCTTCCCACCAAACGTCTCCAATATGCGACACTGCTCTTCACGAGCTGCCTTTGAGTAAGACGCTTCACGCGAAACATTGGCATAAGCTTCAACTTCATCAGGACTAGGCTTAATAGTCTCACCAAATACCACTCGCACAACTTTTTTACCCAAAAGCCACTTTAGATGTATCGCATTGTCATTGAGTTGATTAGGATTTCTCTTCTGACCCTCAACCTGCATAAGTACAGGAATTATAGTAGCACCCGTCGCCAGGCTTAGATGAGGAGCTAATTTACCCGCCTTTTCTGGCAGTTCACCGTCATTTTTTATCCCAATATTGCTCATCGGGTTATGTGCTGCAGTAATAACAGAAAGTCCACTATCTGTTATTTTTTCTTGCAGACCTAAGTAATCGTCACTATTAAACGGCAACGCGTACTTATTATCAATAGCATCTTTTTCCACAGACAGATCTCTTCCATACGGAACCTGAAAAAAGTTATCCATCCCAACAAGTTTATATGGTATCCTCTGATGCCAAAGACCCATATTAGTGGAGGCTACTGTCACGCCTGTATGTCTAAACTTAGAAACTACGCTAGCAACAGTCGAAACATCAACGTCCGTTAGGTGGCTCGTAGCAAATATAACACCCTTGTTTTCCTCGGTTTTCTCAGTTGCCTCCAGAAGATTACCGACCCCCTCAACGTCAACACCCACATTACCAAGAAGCAAATCAGTAGCCAACTCAAGAGGAACACGCAGTCTTCTTGGGCTCGGATCATACAGACCTTCAGATGCGCCCTTTTTAGCGCACTGTTTAATCTCTTTTATGGCCTCAGATCCTGAAAAAGTCTCAATTGTTTTCACGATACTCTTAATTATACAATATAAAACCCTATATTGTCAATATAGATCTAATCAAACCAAAGAATAACGGATGTGAACGAAATGGTCGTGACTTAAATTCTGGATGTGCTTGCGTTGCTACAAAATATCGATGGTCTGGCGCCTCAACAAATTCTACTAACTTACCATCTGGTGAAGTTCCAGAGACAATCAAGCCTCCTCGTTCAATTTCTTGAATAAACTTTTGATTCACTTCATATCGATGACGATGGCGTTCAACTACTTCAGTTGCATCGTATGTCTTGGAAATAACGGAGCCTGGCTTTAGGTTAGCTACATAATCTCCAAGACGCATAGTCCCTCCTGTAGACTCTTTGCCTTGCTGCCCATCCATAATGTACACTACGTTGTTATCAGAATCAGCGCCGAATTCTTCGCTATTAGCGTTTGTCAAACCTCCCAAACGCGCCGCAGCAATAACTGCAACCTGCATTCCCAAACAAATACCCAAATATGGTTTATCTTTCATTAAGCAATACTTTGCAGCAGCAATCTTACCTTCTACGCCACGAGATCCAAATCCCCCCGGAACAACAATAGCATCAACACCGTCAAAATCTGCTTCATTTGCAGTCTCAGCATTAATCCATTTTATAGATATCTCACTTTTGTTCGCCCAAGCCGCAGACTTAAGTGCCTCTGTTACAGATAAATATGTGTCGGAATTGTCTATATATTTAGCAACCAAACCTACCGTAACGCGCTTAGCATACTCTGACGTATCTCGTTTGGCTAAATGTTGCCAACGTCGTAAATCTGGCTCAACTGAATTATTAGTAAATTCGCCAAGTAACTTGCCTAAGTCGCGGTACACCGTCAGTGGAACTTCATATACGGTATCGACATTTGGCATCATTACGATTCCTTCGCTGCGAATACCAGACGAAATAGAAATTTTCTCACCAATACTACGCGGCGGTTTATCATGACCTTCTGTACGAACTGCCACAACATCAGGCATAATTCCAAAACCACGCAAATCAGCCAAAGCGTTTTGAGCGGGTTTTGTTTTATATTCATGCGACGCCTCTAAGAACGGTACATATACGACATGAACAAATAGACAATTTTCGCGACCAACATCTAGGGCGAATCCTCGAATAGCCTCAATAAAACTGAGCCCTTCATAGTCACCGACCGTGCCACCGATCTCTACGATATGAACATCGCCCTCAGCAGCCAGATGAATGGCTTTCTTAATAGAATTAGTTAAATGAGGAACCATTTGTACTGTTTGACCGCCGAATTTACCAGCTCTCTCGTCCGCAATCAAATCACGCAATAATCGGCCGGATAATGTTGCATTTTTTTGCGTTAATTCCAAATCCAAAAAACGCTCATAATGACCCAAATCTAAGTCAGTTTCAGCACCGTCTTTTGTCACAAAACATTCGCCATGCTCTTTTGGGTTCAATAGTCCAGCATCAACATTCAAATATGGATCACATTTTTGAACCGAAACAGAAACACCCTTAGCTTGAAGGACAGCGCCAATGCTAGCAGCGGTAATTCCCTTACCTACACCAGACAATACACCACCCGTAACAAATATATATTTGCGCGGTGACGACATATTATTCGCAACCGTCACAAATAGTCAGACTTGCTGGGTCAACTGGTGCCGCAACAG
>CAUTKJ010000020.1:0-7342 GCA_963539185.1 uncultured Candidatus Saccharibacteria bacterium
AGCAGCTTGGGGAAAAAGGTGTGCGGAAGGTGACTTATCAGGTTGAGGTAGAGAACGAGCACGAGATTAGTCGTAAGGAAGTTGCTAGCGAAATCACAAAACAGCCGAAGAAGCAGATTGAAATAATTGGCACGAAGCCTAAAAATCCATTGACGAAAAGTAAGGGTGCGCAGATTTTTACCGACTCCAAGGGTGTAGCGCATCGTGAAACGTATTATGATTTGCCGATGAATATTGTGATAAAAGCTTGTGGTAGCGGCGGTACTTATACGGTGCGGACGGATGGCGCGAAGGTTGATAAAGATGGTTATATTTTGGTGGCGGCTAATTATGGTAATTATCCGCGATGTTCGGTGGTTGAGACAAGTATGGGTCCTGGAAAGGTTTATGACACTGGCGGATTTGCAGCCAAACATCCGCACGGATTCGACTTAGCGACCGACTGGACGAATGGAGATGGGCGCTAAATGGCTTCTTCTCATGGACCAAAAAAATCGCTTGGACAGCATTGGCTGAAAGATCCGGAGATTTTGGCGGATATTGCTGAAGCGGCTGAATTGACGAGTGATGATGTCGTGTTGGAGATTGGACCAGGGCTGGGCACTTTGACTAGTCGCTTGTTGGCTCGAGCTAATTCGGTGACCGCCGTGGAATTTGACGCGGATTTGGCGCGAAAACTACCAGGGCAATTTCCTGGGAAAAAATTAACTGTCGTAAATCAAGATGTATTGCAATTTGATCTGAATCAGTTGCCAAAAAATTACAAAGTCGTAGCTAACGTTCCATATTACATTACCAGCAAAATTGTTGAAAAATTGATGACTGCGGAAAATAAGCCGAGCATTGCGGTGCTGTTGGTGCAAAAAGAAGTTGCCGAGCGAATTGCGGCAGAGGCTGGGAATATGAGTGTTCTGTCTGTGAGCGTTCAGATTTTTGCCGAAGCGGAGTTGGATATTGAAGTTCCTAGGCAGTTTTTTACGCCACCGCCAAAAGTTGATTCGCAAGTAGTGGTTTTAAGAACTCGTAATAATCCGTTAATTACTCCAGAATATCAGAGAGATTTTTTCCGCATTGTTAAGGCTGGATTTTCTGCGAAGCGTAAGAAGTTGCGCTCTAGTCTGAGCGGTGGTTTGGGGATTGATAAGATTGTGGCGGAAGAATTGCTGAAAAATGCAGGAATTTCACCAGATGCTCGCGCGGAAGATTTGGCGATTGAAGATTGGCGGCGGCTGCTCAAAGAATGGCGGGCGCGATGATTGTGGCAGATCAGCCGACGTGTTTTCCATCTGATCTATTGGTTGCAGTCTCGTCGAAAGACGACGGCACCATGCTCAATCGTATTCGCGGTCGCCACGTAGTTGAGGTGCTGGAAAATCGGCGGCGGTTTTGTGATCAAACTGGTGTTAAGTATGACGACGTTGTCTATCACGTGATTTCATACGACCAAGGACAAACGTTTGATAATATCGCCGAAGTTACTGAAGTCGACACGACCCGACATAACAACGAGGGGATTTTTGCTGATGCGCTATATACCGAAGCGGCTGGCATCGGTTTATTTTTACCAGTGGCGGACTGTATCGCCACCGTTATATATGATCCAAAGCGTCGGGCGCTGATGCTGGCGCATTTGGGTCGGCATTCGACAGTTGCGCAGTTGATGTCTCAGGCGGTACGGTATTTTGTCGAGCGCGGTAGCCAGGAAAAAGATTTACAAATTTGGATGTCACCAAGTATTACGCAGAAAAATTATCGTATGGATTATTTTGATCATACAAATGATACGAATTGGCACAATTTCTGCCGTCAAACGGCTGATGGAATTTATCTAGACATGCAAGGGTTCAATCGTTCGCTAGCCATCCAGGCGGGCGTTCCTGCTGAAAATATTTTCACCTCGCCAATTGATACGGCAGACAATCCAAATTATTTTTCGCACTCATCGGGTGATATTGGCGGTAGGTTTGTTGTCGTTGCGTGTATGTGATATTGACCGTCGACAGTTGTTTGTAATAAAAAGCAACTCAGTATTTTAAGGCTGAGTTGCTTTTGTGATTAAAGGTTAATTAATCAATCAGATTTTCGTGTTTTAAATCCTTAACAGCATTAGTAGATTCTTCTTTGGTGAATCCCCATTGGTCCACAAGATTTTTTATTAAATCACTTCTACTATATTTTCCATTTTTCAGAATATCTATAGCTCGTAGTCGTGCTCGCTCAGTGTAATTGATATTGTATTCTGCTAGCACCTCTCGAACTTCTGATTCTACGAATTTTTCGAAGTGCGTCAAGTTGTATATCATGTGATTTTTTGAGTCCAATCTTAGGTTGGTTTGGCTGTTGTCTAGGGCGAATTGATTAATATAGTTGCGTATATTGATTTTGAAGTCGTAATTCAGCTGATCAATACCTTTCTCTGCTTCTTCTTTTAGAAAACCCTTATAATTTACTAAGCCGTCTATGATAGATTCTCTTGATGCGATGGGTTTGTGCTCGTTATTCCCGAGCATAGAGCTAGCTGCTTTTTTAGCTTGATCTATAAAATCAATCTTTACGGTATCAAATGCCTTTTTTATTTCCTCTTCAGTAAATTTATGGTCCAAAAGAGATTTTTCGTACGATGATTTTGACATATAAGTTACGTCTCTTTCGTGCATAAGTCTGAGGTATTTAACGGCCTGATCTTGAAAATATTTAGTAAGATCCATCTCTCGACTTAACTCATCGAATGCTGTTGCGACATCTTGTTCTGTATATGCAGGAGAAAAGCGAAGACTTGAGTCAGTTAGGTATTGTATGATATCACTCTTTGAACACATGCTCTTGTAGTGGTCGCACATAGTAAACTGCTTCATTATAAATTTGATTTCTTCTTTAGCATTATTGGCATAATTATAATTTGGATATACAGTGTCTATGAATTGGACTGCCGTGTCGTAACTGGTTTTGTAGTTTAATACGAAATGCTCAATAGAGTTCTTTTTGGAGTGTTTCCTTATATCAAAGTATTTAGCTTTTTCTGCTAGCTCTCTCGAAAATCTCTTATCCCATTTTCCGTCGCTTCCAACTACATAGTTGTCTGGTGTGACGGTACTCTTTAACATGTCGCCATCTTTACCGACATAGTAGTCGCCGACCCATTGATTTAATAGCATGTGACCCTTAGTGTCAAAGTAGTACCATTTGTCGCCAATCATTTCCCAGGTGTTTTCTGTCATGTGTCCGCTGGTATTAAAGTAGTACCAATAATCCTTTATACGCTCCCATTTGCTATGCGTGATGTATCCACGCCCATCAAAGTAATACCATTTACCATCTATTCGTTGCCAATCATTCTTTGGGTAACTTCCATTGGAATTTTTATACCACCATCCAATTGAATCCCTCTGCCAGCTTCCTCCATTGGCGCTTGCTGTTGCTGGTGTGTAGACGCCGATTATAGCAATGCTAATAGCTGCGGCTACGGTTAAGTTTTTTATGAGTTTGTTCATAACTCCCTCCTAATAAATTGTGATTATAATTATATCACATCAATTAGCGCCCTTTATCATTGGTCATGATCCGTTGAATTTGCTATAATTTACCTATGACTAAGAAACACGCTTACATCACTACCGCTATTCCTTATGTAAACGGCTTGCCGCACATTGGGCATGCTATGGATTATATGTTGGCAGACGTGTGGGCGCGTTATTCCAGACAGAACGGGCGTGAAGTTCGTTTTCAAGCTGGCGTAGATGAGCATGGCAATAAAATTGCCGCCAAAGCTGCTAGCCAAAATCAAACCCCTCAAGAATATGTCGATCAAACGCACGTCAATTTTAAGAAAATGATCGCTGAGCTGAATATTTCAGTGACGGATTTTATTCGAACAACTGACGCGCATCATGTTGCTGCGGTGCAATATATTTGGCAAAAACTCGTTGAGGCTGGCTATATTTACAAAGGTTCGTATGAAGGCTGGTATTGTCAGGGGTGCGAAGCTTTCGTTACGGATAAAGAAGCTGCCGATAATAATGGGGTTTGTCCAGATCACCAGACGCCGTATCAGCGTTTGAGTGAGGAAAATTACTATTTTAAAACCAGTGCTTTTTCGGATAATATTCGTCAGGCAATTGAGTCGAATAAAATGAAAATTGTTCCTGAATTCCGTAAAAAAGAGTTTTTGGAATTGATGAAAGATGGCTTGAAAGATGTGTCGGTTTCTCGTCCGCGTAAAAATCTTAGCTGGGGCGTGCCGGTTCCTGGCGATGATAATCAAGTCATGTACGTTTGGCTGGATGCTCTGAGCAATTACATTACGGTTATCGGTTATCCTGATCGTCCAGAAGAGTGGCAATCTTTTTGGCCAGCTGACGTACAAGTCATCGGTAAGGACATTCTCCGTTTCCACGCTGGTATTTGGCCAGCAATGCTCATGGCGCTAGATTTACCACTTCCGAAGGTTCTACTTGTTCATGGATTTATCAATTCTGGCGGGATGAAAATGGCAAAGAGCCTTGGAAATGGTGTTGGTCCGACTGATATTATTCCAGATTACGGCGCTGAGGCGTTTCGATATTACTTCTTGCGCCACGTACCAACGCAAGATGACGGCGACTTTACTTGGGAAAAGTTTGAAGCTGCGTATAATGGCGAGCTTGGCAATGATTTGGGTAATTTGGTTCAGCGAGTCGCTAAAATGGTGCAGAGTTATCAGGCGGGCGTTATTGGCGACGCTCCACAATCAGAACACGATATGGGACCGTATCGTCAGGCGATGGAAAGTTATATGTTCGATCAAGCGATGGACGAAATTTGGCTAATTGTTCGCTCTTTGAATCAATATATTGAGCGAGTTCAGCCATGGCAAGTCGCTAAAAATCGTGATAAAGATCCAGAAGCGGAGTCGCATTTGAGTGAGATCTTGGCGCACGCTTGTGGCACATTATTGCAAGTGTCTGACATGCTTCGTCCATTTATGCCGCAAACTGCCGAGAAAATTCATGATATGTTTGCTAGTGGTGTCGTGCCGTCAGAATTGACACCTTTGTTCCCACGCAAATATATTCACACGCCAGATCCACGCGCTCCGAAAACAGAATCTCAGGTTAAATAGTTTATGATTGAGGCTGATAAGAAAAGTGCGACTGAGGGTTTACGTCTGATAGATTCGCATTGTCATTTGCACGATACAGAATTTTTTACGGACAATCGCGAGCAATTTTACAAAGAAACGGTCGAGGCGAATATTGGCATGATTTGCGTTGGTACTGACCAACGAAGCAGTCGCCAGGCTGTAGAATTCGCCGCGAATCATGAGTTTACTTGGGCGGCAATTGGCGTTCATCCGCACGATACGAAAGATGGCTGGGGAGATGTCAAAACTTTGCTGGAGAATAAGACGGAAAACTCTCCGATTGTGGCAATTGGTGAAATTGGGCTTGATTATTATTACAATAACAGTCCGCGGGAAACGCAAATTGAGGGCTTGGAAGCGCAACTTCAAATGGCGATTGATTACAATTTGCCGGTAAGTTTTCATGTTCGCGATGGTGCCGCAGGTCAGCCGTCGGTTTGGGATGATTTTTGGCCAATTTTTGACAATTTTCACGGGCTTCGCGGCGTGCTGCATAGTTTTACCGATACGAGTGATAATTTAGAAAAAGGTTTTTCGCGAAATTTATACGTTGGGCTTAATGGAATTAGTACGTTCACAAAAGATCAATCGCAGAAAGAATTGTTCGCTTCAATTCCGCTGGAGCGATTATTGCTAGAAACTGACGCGCCGTTCTTGACACCAGTGCCGTTTCGTGGTAATATAAACAAGCCAGAATATGTGAAGTTGGTGGCTGAATATTGGGCGAAGCAGCGAAATATTGATTTTGATGTTTTAAGCCAAGCTGCTCTTCACAACACAAAAGAACTTTTTGGCATTTGAAAGTGGAGAAAATGAGTAGTACGCCGAAATGTGTTACAGAAACACTTGAATTAGAGTCCACCCGCGAAGAACTTGCCGCGATTCTTTCTGATGCCGAGCAACGCGATAATTCTAAGGTGAACCCTGAATTGGGGAGGGCTGCTATTGACGGGAAGGATATTAAGAACATTATCAAGGTAAACTCTGCTGATAATGAGGCGGTTGATTTATGTAATCAAGCGCTTGGTAGCTATGGAAAAAGTCTTGACTATATTAACAACGGTCCGCTTGAAACCGTGCGAGAGATTGGCTATTTGCTTCAATCCTTCCGCGAAGACAAAACCAAGGGGAGTTGCAAGTGACTAAGTTTTTGAAAAAAGTACGAAGTTTGGTTTTTGCTGATGATAGTGACGCGGTGTCTTTGTTGAAATTCCGTAAAAAAGATCGTCCATTAAAGAAATTTACCGAGCGTGAGCTAATCCAATTGGAAAGTGAAATTGGCGCAACAATTTTTGGCGAGAAGCCGGCGTATGTTGCGCGACGAGAATTTTTTAATTTAGATAAAGATACCTGGATTTGGTATGAAGAAGTTGCTGATGGCAAGGGCGGCCGGCAAGAATTGACGACACGTTATGAAGTGCAACCAAAGGGAATCTTGAAGATTCAGCCGAATTATCGCTATAGTTACTTGGAGGGCGACGAGCTTCAGAATTTTGTCTTGGCAACTAAGGAATATTACGAGCGAGTTTCTCGGCAATTATATAAGAAAGATCCGCAAACTGGTCGGCCGCTTTGATATAATAAAAAAGTGAATAAAGACTATATTTATCTTGATCATGCTGCTGCCACGCCGATGGATCCGTTGGTGGTTGAGGCGATGTTGCCATATTTTTCTGAAAAGTTTTTCAATCCGTCTAGTCCGTACGCTCCAGCAATATTTACAAAGCGTGAATATCAAGACGCGAAGGCTCGGCTGGCGCGCTGCTTGGGTGTGATGGCTGATGAATTGATAATGACAGCTGGAGCAACTGAGTCTGTCAATTTGGCGTTCAATGCGGCAAATGGTGTAAGTTTAATTTCGGCAATTGAGCATGATTCGGTGATCAACTCTGCAAAAGCGTGTTCGGAAGTGAAGTTAATTCCGCCAACGAAAAATGGACGAATAGACCCGAACGCGGTTAAAAAAATGTTAACGCCAGATGTTGGATTTGTTAGTGTTGCGCTGGTGAATCATGAGCTGGGCTACATCCAGCCAATTGAAGAGATTGCGGAAATTGTAAAAGCTGAGCGACTCAGACGCCAAGAAAATGGCGAATCTTTACCGTTGATTTTTCATACTGACGCTTCGCAGGCGGCGGCTTTAATTGATGTGAAAATTAAAAGGTTGGGCGTTGATTTATTGACATTATCTGCGGCGAAAGTTTACGGTCCAAAGCAAGTTGG
>CAUTKJ010000021.1:0-7296 GCA_963539185.1 uncultured Candidatus Saccharibacteria bacterium
TGGCGGAAGGAGAGGGATTCGAACCCTCGAACAGATTGCTCCGTTACACGCGTTCCAGGCGTGCCAGTTCAACCACTCCTGCACCCTTCCTTGTTGATAATTATACCACAATTTTATTATCTCTTATGGTTGCACTTACTAACGCTCATTCTCTATAATGAGTCAAAGATGAAAGAAACTATTCCACCACGCATTAGGCTTATTAATGTCACCAAAAAATTTGGCTTTGGTGATGCTGAGATTCGCGCCTTAGATAACGTCGATTTAACCGTTAAAAAGGGTGAGTTTATCGCTATTATGGGACCAAGCGGTTGCGGAAAAACTACTTTATTAAACACCCTTGGACTATTAGACCAGCCATCAGAGGGCGAATATTATCTGGACGATGTCGCTGTTGACAATCTGAGCTCACGACGACGCGCCAAAATTCGCTCCAAACACATCGGCTTCGTTTTCCAGAATTTCAATCTTATTCCTCGCCTGACTGTAATTGAAAACGTAGCGTTGCCGTTAACGTATAAAGGACTCGGGAAAGTCAAACGACTCCAGGAAGCTAGCCGCATTCTGAAAACTTTTCATCTGGGACAACGTGAATATTACATGCCACATCAATTATCTGGCGGTCAGGTTCAGCGCGTAGCAATTGCCAGAGCGTTGGTTAATAGTCCGTCAATTATCTTAGCCGACGAACCAACAGGAAATTTGGATAGCAAATCGAGTCATCTCATTATGGAAGAATTGTCCGACCTACATCGTCGCGGCAATACTATAATTATGGTTACTCACAACCCAGAATTGACCCATTATGCCAGTCGCGTCATCACTATGTTGGACGGAAAAATCGATACCGACGAGCATAAGGAAAAGCGCAAGTTCACTAAGAAGTTAATTGTAGACGACGAAAAAGAAGAAAAACCTAAGAAGCAAAAATCTTCAAAGAAATCGAGGGCGAAAAAATCGTGAAAATATTAATAAAAAATCATTTTGAGAACGCTACTCAGGCGCTACGAGCTAATCGTGGACGAACATTCTTGACAATTGTAGGCGTAGCTATCGGCATCGCCAGTATCACCATGGTTCTATCTCTAACTGGCGGATTTAATCACCTATTCGGCGACAATTCCAACCAATCATCCGCCCCTGTCGCCATTGTTAAGTCTGGCAATCAAAAAGCCGTCCCGAATCTACTGACCGAATCCGACAACACGACGACAGTCAACACATTAACTGAAACGGACGCCAGGGATATAGGAAAAATTGCCAATACGAAAGCCGCACCAATTGCCTTCCTGCACGCCGAGTTGCGCGCCCGCGAAGGTAAAGTCGATATCCAAAACGCTGCATTAATCGGTAGTACGGAATCACTAAAAGACGTCGCCAATTTGCAAATTGCTACTGGGCAATTTATTAACGACATCGGCGGAGTTGTCGTCGGTCAGCAATTGTCGGTCGATTTGTTCGGCACCGAAAGGTCCATCGGAAACGTTATTTACATCCGAAATCAACCATTGACCGTTGTTGGCGTGTTAAAAAATATTGAAAATCCAGCCAGTTATTTGGACGTGAATTTTAATAACGCCGCCATTATTCCATTGTCCGTGATTAAAAAATTCACTCAAGGCACGCCGCAAATTCAGCAAATCATCGTAACTACCAAAGATCATAAAAATCTCAATTCAGTCATAAAATCGGCTGACGATATTCTGAAGAAGAATCATGATAGCGATAAGAATTATCGAATCGTTTCTGGAGAAGAGATAAATGAAAAGAAGTCTAATGTCGCGAGGTTTCTCTCGATAATCTTAACTGTCATCGGCATTATTTCTCTGTTAATCGGTGGAATAGGCGTTATGAACGTGATGCTTGTCAATGTTGCCGAGCGTCAGCGTGAAGTCGGCGTCAGGCGAGCTGTTGGAGCCACGGGATGGGATATCGTCAATCAGTTCTTAATCGAGGCAGCAATCATCGGATTCCTCGGCGGAATATTGGGCTACGGCTTAGGCTTGGCGGGAGCTTATATTGCCAGCTTATACTTGCCTCTCACACCTTATATTTATTGGCAAACAGCCGTCTTATCAATTGGACTATCAATAATCATCGGCGTAATTTCTGGCGTATATCCAGCAGCCCGCGCCACCAGACGCGACCCAATCGAATCTCTACGATATTAAATTAACTAAGTTCCGCTTTCAATTTTTCAACCAACTGAACCGGACCAGGATTGACTCCATTAAGAATAGCTGTGTAAATACTAGCCGCGTCAGCCAGCACCAAGCCCCACAGCAATTGCTCCATAAGCGTCTTCCCTCGAAGTTCCAGCACGTGCGCCTTTGGTCGCTTGCCACTCAACAAACGATCACTCAGCTCCATTCGCTCACGAATCCTGTCGCGTTCCAAATTGCTACGAATATCAAAAACCGTAAACGGCTTCTCTACTGGATGCGACGACCAGCCGATAAACTCGTTATGATTAAATTCTGGATATTGATTCGAGAATGCCAAATTCTTCGCCGATTCATTCCAGCTAATTTTCCACTTATACGCCAGCGGCCAAGTCAATTCACCGCCAAAAACAACCAGCGTCTTGCCGATTGTTAATTTCGCAATCTGCTTCGCCAAATTATCAGCTTCTGGCGTTTTGGCCGTCCAATTAGATATCTCGCCCGCCAACCAATCAGCGCTATTTTTCGCCTGATCATACAAATCATTATCAATAATCCAAAAATGTTGTAATAGTTTCAACAATCCTCGCAGATGATAAACCGTCGACATTCGCGGCTGCGCACCAGCTGGAACTTGGGCGTAAGTTACATTGTCATTCTTCGCTCGCTCAATCAACGCTCCGCCAGTCGACATAGCCGCCAGACACGCCTTCTTCTCCAGTGCTTGCTGATAACAACTCAGAGTCTCCTCAGTATTACCCGAATGGCTAACCGCAATAACCAACGTTTCCTCGCCCACAAATCCCGGCAAATCATAACCCTTCACCACTTCAAGTGGAATATGCAACCAGCCCGCGGTCAAAACTCGAACCATATCAGCCGCTAAAGCCGAACCACCCATTCCCGCGATCACGATATTCTTAAAATCTCGACGCTGATTCGCACCTTCGTGGATCGATACTTCATATCGAGCTTGTTCTGGAATATTCAAAACGCCGCTTAAAACGTCGCCTGGATCATATTGTTTTATCACATTCATATCATCTAACATCTTGCGCTCCTTGATTAACTCATGTTATAGTGTAACATATATAAGCTTAAACAATTTAATATATAAGGTGGGTTATAATGGATTCTCAAGCTAATCAATCATTCAGTGACGACCAAGAACTGGCTAAGGTATTAGCTGGCGTGTCACAAGGTACAGACAATAATTTACAATTCGAAGAAACAAATGCTACAGCTTCACCTGTAATTAATCCTGCAACCATCTCACCAGACCCTGTCGCTACAGACCAGAGCGATGAGCCTGCTACTGACATAACGAAGCCTGCCGCTCCAGAGCCAGTTACGCCAACTCCAGTGGTCAGCGCACCAACTCCAACTGCAGATCCTGCGCTTGATACGATTAAGCAAACTGCCTTGAACGAGTTGCGTCCATTAGTCGACAAGCTAGATGTTTCTCCAGAAGAAAAGTTTGATACTTACCTACTACTTCTTCGCTCCACTGACGATAAAACTCTGATCGCACCAGCACACGACGCTGCCGTAGCTATTGTTGACGAAGCTCGCCGCGCTCAGGCTTTGCTGGATATCATTAAAGAAATCGACTATTTCTCAAATCCTCGTTAAGCTATTTCTCCAAAATAAAAATCCCGCCATTTTCGGCGGGATTTTTATTGCTCGGGGCAGATTTACATCATGCCCATTCCCGGCATACCACCAGGAGCAGCTGCAACTTCAGCCTCTGGAATATCAACCACCAAAGCGCCCATAGTTGCCGCAGTTGACGCAATTGACACTGCATTTTGAACAGCTTCTTTAGTCACACGAGCCGGATCAATAACGCCAGCCTTCTTCACGTCAATTAAACCATCTTCTGGCTTCATAACGTTAACGCCAAATCCAGGTTTGCCAGATTCAACTTGAGCAAGCAACGCGTCGGCATTCAACCCAGCATTTTTCATAATCTGCAAGAATGGTTGCTTCAGAGCGTCTTTTAGTATTTGTCGACCAACTGACAAACTATCCGCGCCGCTAACTTTTAGATTGCCAGCCAAATTTACCAAAGTTACGCCACCACCAGCGACAATTCCCTCAGCCAAAGCCGCCTTAGTAGCCGCCACGGCGTCATCAACGCGGAATTTCTTTTCGTCAATTTCCGTCTCAGTCGCGCCACCGACTTTAATAACCGCAACCTTGCCAGACAATGCCGCAGCACGCTTGTCGAATTGTTCTTTTTCATATTCGCTAGAAGCATTTTCTGAAAGTGATTTAATTTCAGCGATTCGCTCTTTCACACCTGAAGGTTTGCCTGCGCCTTCGATAATTGTCGTTTCATCTTTACCAACAATCACCTTACGTGCCGAGCCCAAAACTTCCAAGCCTGCGTTTTCGAATGTCAATCCGTGATCTTCAGAAATCACAGTCGCGCCAGTCAGCACAGCGATATCACGAAGTACGTCTTTACGACGATCACCGAAACTTGGCGCTTTAACGGCTACGGTATTGAATACGCCCTTCAATTTGTTCAAGACCAAAATACTCAACGCCTCGCCTTCAACTTCGTCAGCAATCAGAACAACGTCCTTTTTACCGCTTTGTGCCAATTTTTCCAACATTGGCAAGAATTCTTGCACGCTAGAAATCTTCTTATCGGTAATCAAAATCGCTGGCTTTTCGTACACAGCCTCCTGGCGACCCGCGTCAGTAACAAAGAACGGACTCACCCAACCCTTATCCAAGCTAAAACCTTCGACAACTTCAGCTTCTAGCTCCAAGCCTTGACCAGCCTCAACAGTAACCACGCCGTCTTTACCGACTTTCTCGATTACGCCAGCAATCAACTTTCCGATTTCCGCATCGCCCGCCGAAATCGTAGCGACTTCAGCCACGCGGTCAGACTTGCCTTCAATCGACTCAGCCAATTTGTTCAATTCTTTAACAATTTCCGCGCCAGCTTGCTCGATGCCTTTCCTAAGTTCCATCGGATTATGTCCAGCCGCAATCAATCGATTCGCCTCTTTCAAAATCGAGTATGTCAACACCGTTACAGTCGTTGTGCCGTCGCCTGCTTGCTTGTTCAGATTCTTAGCGGCCTGCTTGATTAAATCAGCACCGACTTTATAACCCAGCGTTTCGTCATCGTTTTCTGGCAATTCAATTCCTTCAGCCACAGTTACGCCGTCATGAGTAACTGTCGGACCGCCAAAACCTTTCGCAATCACAACATTGCGACCCTTTGGACCGTAAGTTACCTTAACTGCGTCGTATAGCGATTTAGCTCCGCCAAGCACGCGATTTCGCGCATCATCATCATAAAAAACTTTTTTTGCCATAATTAAACTCCCCTTTTTATCCAACAACCGTTGCTAAAATATCTTCTTCGCGAACAACCAAATATTCCGTGCCGTCAATTTTCAAATCCGTAGTCGAATATTCCTTATAGATAATTCGATCACCGACTTTGACGTTCTTCACGTCACCGCCAACTGCTTTAACTTCCGCAACTACTGGTTTTTCTTTAGCGTTATCAGGCAAGTAAATTCCGCTCGCTGTCTGAGTCTTTGCTTCTTCACGCACCGCTACAACACGATCGCCAAGAGGCTTAATAGGTGTACTCACGTTATCCTCCATTTCGTTAACAACGTATCTATTGTAACGCACAAATTTAGCACTCGTCAAGTGTGAGTGCTAATTATCTCCTGTGCCTCGACTTTCTAGATTTTTTACAACGGTCGTGGTAATATTCACACAGAAGTAGGTAGCGCCACCCGTATTGGATGGGAAAGCGGACCTATTTCTTTTTATGACGACTGTCTTCATTCCTAGATATTTCTTCAAGTTCTTCCTTATAAAGTGAATACACCCTTTCAACAGCTTTATTACTCGGCATTAAATTGTTTCCATAAGAGCCAAAGTCACCCAGTCTATGATCGAAACCAGACCAAGTAGCGTGATGCCCCTCATCACGGTCACTATTATTAGCATTCCGCGCAGAGCCTAGCGTTGATTTTATATCAAGACCAATTACATGACCCTTATATTCAACTATAAGATCTATTCCAGCAAGATCATCGTCAATGCTAGTCGTATGAACGGCCCGTACTCCCTTAGTCTTTTTCAAAGTCATTTCAGCAGCGATTTCATGACGCATACCATTGATCACGTGAGCTAAGAATTCGTATGCATTTTCAATTTCCTCATCGCTATAACCAAGACAATCCATGGCACCTTGAATATCCGATATAAGTTCTGATTTGCGAGTATATTGCCCTCCACTAATTATGTCTCGTACAACCTTATTAAAGGTCACAGCCGTTTCTTTATTTTTCTTCTTATTCTCGGGTATATAAAACGCCCCTTCTCTATAAGATTCCAATTTCTCCTCAGCTCGAATCCAATAGGACATAACTCGTATTAATTCCAGTATTCTATCTTCAGGTGTTTTACGCGCGCCTATCCTCTCTCTTAAAGCGCCATCCGCCACACCCGACGCGACATATCTATCTACTAATCGATATGAACTTTCCGGATTAAACTCTCTGGTTGCAGCTCGCCCTATTCCTAATACAATTTCACGCAGTCTTTTCTTGATATTTGGAAGATTCAACAATCTCCCGAGCAGTCTCAGCTACTCCTGATCCTCTAGCAATCTCCATACAATAATTGATACAACACCATAAAATCATTAAAAAGGCAACCTCACGCCCTTCTCCCTACTATTCCTCAATCTGTTATAATAACTCCATGCAATTATTCAAACATCTCTTAGAAACAATTCTCGGTTCTTATGTAAAAAAATATCTTAAATCTCATCCTGACACCAAACTAATTGCCGTAGTCGGCAGCGTTGGTAAAACTAGCGTAAAATCAGCAACCGCCACTGTTCTATCAGAAAAATTCACCGTGCGCCATAGTCGCGGCAATTTGAACACAACCTTAAGTGCACCGTTGGAAATCTTAGGCGTAGACGGACCAAAAAACGCCAAATCTCCCCTAGCCTGGCTAAAAGTCTTCTCCGCAGCACACGCCAGCATAAAAAACCCCGAATCGCCAGATGTAATTATTCAAGAATGCGGTATTGATTGCCCTGGTGAAATGGCTACTTTTATGCGCTATATTCAGCCCGACA